>DATHDR010000188.1:0-3650 GCA_035318965.1 Verrucomicrobiia bacterium
GGGCGGCTTGAGCTGACGAAGTTTCGCAATCCAAAACTGGTCGAGGTCGAACCGGCGATCGCACCGCCGAACACGCTGGGCCTCCGGAGCGTCATGTTTACAGTCGAAAGCGTCGACGACACTGTCGCTCGCCTGCGCGCCAACGGCGCCGAACTCGTCGGCGAGGTGGTTCAGTACGAGGACAGGTACCGACTCTGCTACATGCGAGGCCCTGCGGGCATCATCGTCTCGCTGGCCGAGGAACTCTTCTGAAGCGTTCACCGCCTTCGGAGAAACCGGTGGCGCCCTAGGCGCTCCTTCGACTCGATCCGATGGCTCGCAACTGAATCGCCCTGGGTTTGCTGGAGATCGGGAGATCGTGGCCGCGTGGAGGGAAGGGGGGCGTGTTCATGGACAATGGAAGAGGAGTTTGAAGAAGCCTTTCGGCCATCGGGTCGCGCTCATGACCCTCCTGGCGCTCGATCTGACACTGTTCGGGAGCTGCCAAACCCAGACCACAGGCGGACTGCCGACCACCCTGGGGCTGCGCTCTGTGCGCGGCGGCGAAGTTGCCTACCAAGACGGGCTGCCGGTGCCTTCATTTACCTACCAAGGCAGCCGGCTTCGGCTCGACCTGGCGGGCTCGTGGGACGTAGAGCCGGCCAACTTCCCGCCCGGGGCCACCTTCCTGGCGCCTCCAGGTCGCGGTGACACGCTGACGGCGCAAGCCGGCGGGCGTCAGGCACCGGGTTATGACACCAGGGGATGGAGCCGGATAGACATTCCCGGTTCGCTGAATCCGCCGCCCGGGCCCCAGTCCGGGGGCGCCTGGTTGCGCCGCCACTTCGAGCTCGCTCCAGACTGGACTGGGTCAGCGATCACGCTCAAATTCGGCGCGGTGAACTACATCGCGGACGTATGGCTCAACGGCACCTACCTCGGTTTTCATGAAGGAGGCTCGACTCCGTTCGCATTCGACGTCACCAACTACGTGCTCCAAACCCAACCCAACCTGCTCTCGGTCCGCGTCGACAATCCGCCATGGGGATCGCGCAACGACATCGTGCCGTGGGGCCTCGCCGACTGGTGGAATTACGGCGGCATCACCCAGCCCGTCTGGCTCGAAGCTCACCCCGATCTCTACGTGGTGCGCGCCGACGTCACCCCGCACCTCGACTCTGCAGAGATCTCGGTCGTTCTGGCCAATCAGTCGAATGCGCCCACCGATGCGAGTTACGCCATCTCCATCCTGCCTGCGGCCGTCACGCCAAGCAACGTCACTGATCCCGATCCGAAGTCCCAGCTGCCTGCCGACGCGGTGCCGGTTGCGTCCGATACGTTCGAGGCCGGGAAGCTCGATCCGGGCGAGGTCACGCGTAGCCAGGCCAGCTTCGCGTTCGAGTCGCCCGACCTCTGGACGCCGCAACGGCCCGCACTTTATTTGCTCAATATCACCGTGAGCCGAGCCGGCACGGCAGTCGACGACTATTGGGACACTTTCGGGTTCCGCACGATCACAGTCGATACCAGCGCCCCGAAGCTCCTCTTAAACGGCGCACCCACCTTCTTCGAGGGCGCCGCCCTACACGACGAACGCGCCTCCAACCCGGACCCGAACCACCCCGGCGGCGGCCCATGGAGCGATGCCGCGGACGTCATGCATTCACTCGACAATGCAAGAGCGGTCAACCTGACGTTGATCAGGGCCGATCACCATCCACCCAATCCATGGCTGCCCTTGCTTGCGGATCGCCTTGGTTTCGCTCTGTGGGAAGAGATTCCGCTCTATCACTACACGCCGGAGACATTCGACATCGCCCTTCGCCGCGGAATTGCACAGCAGATGCTGACGGAGATGGTGCTGCGCGACATGAATCACCCCTCGGTTCTTTTCCACGGTTTCGCCAACGAGTCAACCGGGCAATCTGGCCGAGTTCAAGCAATGCAGACCCTACGCGACCTTGACCGCCGCCTGGATGGAACCCGACTGACAGGACAAGCAGCCTATGGCTTTGACATCTCCGACCGCAGCAGCGGCCCGCTCGACGTCGCCGGCTTCACCTTCTATTACGGCGTCTTCTATGGAGGAAGCGACGTTGCAGGAGAAACCCGGGAAGCACTGGCTTCACTGCACGCTACCTACCCCAAAAAGCCGATCGTCGTGCTCGAGTTCGGCCGCTGGGCGGACTCGCCAACGGGCGAGGTAGCGCAGCGTGCCGTGTTCGAGAACACGTGGGGAGCGCTGGACGGCGAGCGCAACACCACATCCGACGGCTATCTCGGCTTCGCCCTGTGGTGGTCGCTCGAGGACTACTGGACGACTCAGCCTGGAATCCAGGTCGAGCGCTTTGGCCTCTTCCGGCCCGACGGCACTCGACGGCCGGTCGCGGATGCGGTGGCGACATCCTTCCAGCCCGGCGCGGGCGCGGGCGACCGCGGCCAGATCCGCTCCGGCGGCGCTGGCCAAGCGCTGCATCTGCGCCCCGGCTCAGACGTTTTCACCGCCTATCTGCTTTACGGGGTCTTCTCGACGTTTGCACTTCTGGGCGGCATCCTGATCGTGATGTGGAGGTTTGGTTGGCGCCGGCCGAAGTTGTGAGCCGTGTCCTGAACCCGGCTACTGGACGGCATCAAGTCGTGGCTTATCTAGCGCGGCTTTCGATCCGATCCTCGATCGAAGCCGGCGCCTGGGTTGGATTCTGCCTGGGGCTTCTTGCTGGCGCCATCATCGGCGCCGCAATCACGTGGTTAGCGGGCGCTGTTCTCGAGTGGCAGCGGCAGCTTTCCTACACGATCGGCATCAGTCAGGCGCTGCTGCCGTTTGGGGACCGGCGCGACAGCCTCCAGTCCGTCCAGGACTGGTGGTTTCTCGTCATCCCGGCGACCGGGATACTGGTCGGCCTGCTGGTGGGTATCCTCGGAGCGCTGGTCGGCGGGCTTCTTGCGGTCGCTTACAACAAGTCCCCAGGGCAGGCGCAGGTTGTCGTCGAGATCCCGTCGCTGGAGTAAGGGTTCGCGGGATCACGCTGTTGATCCGCAATCGAAAAGTGGTCGGGGGCCCGGGATTTGAACCCGGGGCCTCACGGTCCCGAACCGTGTCGCTGGCGTGTCCTCCGGTGTCCGACAGACTCCCGAGTCGTCCTCGCGAATACGAAATCGACCGGGCTGGTGTCCTTTGGTGACCCCCTAGAGCCGTCGGGTGCCGGGAATGCGTGATCCAGCTGTGATCCAGCGGGGATGGTCCCGCCTGTCGGCTTCTCAGGGATCACTGATTAGTCCTCGTGGTCGATGCTCTCGGTCGCTAACGGGTCTGAGAATAGACTCGTGGTCCGAAAAGCATGTATCCGATTCCTACCAATATCAGGATGTACTCACCGATAAAAACGGCAGGCGGAGGGGGAATAGTGAAGAAGAACTTAGCCTGGTCAGCGGGAGGTATGAGGAAGGAAAGCGAGCCGTCTATTACCGCCAAGACGCCTGCGAGCTTCGCTCTTCGAAGGAACAGCGAAACCAACCCGGCAAGCGGAATCAACAATCCGACAGTGATGAAGAACCCCGCGAACGCCGGGGTCCGCAGTTCGTGTATACGAGTCTCGACTCCCAACGGAGTCAACAGGAAGCCGAGAACAAAGCCCAGCCCAAACAAGACTGCCAGTATTCCCTCTGCTCTG
>DATHDR010000189.1:0-2048 GCA_035318965.1 Verrucomicrobiia bacterium
AAGCCGAGGGAGTCGCGCCAGAAGGCCAGGGAGGCGTCCGGGTTGTCGTGCGGAAGTGTGCTCGCGTGGATGGTGATGTCCACGGAAGTCACACTAAATGCGCTCGCTGACCGCGCTTCTCGATTCCTGACCGGCCTGGTCACCTGCTTCGCGACTTGCAGTAGCTCTTGTAGTAATCCAGATGCATTCAGAGGGCAAGTAATTGCTTGATTGGTATCTGGCGTCCCTCGGCGAGGGCGGAAGTTAGCTCAGCCGCCTGAAGCTCATGCTCCAACTCCATACGGAGGTCGTTGTCCTCCGGCAGCGCCCGCCGACGCGAAATATCGACGCGTTCGGCGGCGGCGTCCGCGGCACCAAGAACCGTGGCGGCGTGTCGCAAGAGCCATCGCCGCCAAGGATCGCGCGCGGCTGTGCAGCGTTCTGGGGGATCCGATCGACTTCCGGGCGCTGACGCCGCAGCGGTACTGGGAGGCGACGTCGGCCGACGAGGTCGTCGACCAGATCATCCTGGGCGAGTGGTTCGATCCCGGCGACCACATCCAGGAGCTGTGCTCAGTTACGACGGCTGACGTCAGCGACCGTCACGATGTTGCCTACCGGATGCGCGTCCGCAACGATGAAGCTGCTCGTCCGGCTGTAACCCGGGTGGTCCTGACCTGCTTAGCGGACGCGCCTAAGCACGGATACGCGATTCTTGACGCGACGGTTCCGCCTAAGGCGCGGTCTCGGCGTCTCGTGGGTTGCGGGCGAGCGCGGTTGTCGCCATCGCGATGGCGTCTACGCCCACACCGAAGCCCGCGTACCTCGTTGTGCGACAGACCGCCTCGACTGTCTCCGTGGTCCTGCCGGCCTGGGTGGAACTCGAGCCACGTCGCCGCTCCCGGGAAGCGCCTGTTCAACAAGACGGCATCGGACGGACAGGCCGGTCAACAGTCGAAGATCGACCAGCAGATCTCGTTTCGCAACCGCTGATCGTCCAGGATGAGTTCGCGAATCACATCCGGGAGCTGTTCGCGCTGCCAACGGCACTCGAGCCTGCCGGCGCTCCCACCCTCGCGTCCGGGGGCCGCCGCACGCACGGCCTTGATCGCGTACGCCGCGGCACCAAGCTCGTGTGCGGCGACATGCGCCACCACTGCCGCCTGGCCAGCAGCATATGCGGCGTGCCGAGCGGCTCCGCCCAACTCTCTTGCCGCAGCCATTGCATGGCCGCCCGCCGCTCGGGCCTGAGACATCCTGATCTCGCCGCATGCCCATGCCCGAATCTGCTCGATCGCCTCGCGGGGCCGCGCGTCCGAGGGCTGCACCGACTCGAAAAGGTGCAGAACGTGCTCCGCGCACGCGGCAGCCCAGAAAGCCAGGAGCCGATGGTCGGAGTCGGTAAGCGTCCCCCCACGGCGGATGGTGATGAAGCGGGGGTCGCGATCTTTCGGGAGGATCACTTCCTTTTCCTGCCCCGAGAGCTGACCAATCGAAGTTCAGCGAACGAAGTGAGCCGGACCTGAACCGTCAGATTCTTGGCTGGCTGGTCGAGAGCGGATTCGAACAGCTGAGTTTCGACGCCCCTGAAAACGCATCCCTGTCTGGGATCGGAACTACAAAATGGATCGGTAGCCCACTCGCATTGCGAAACCACCATAGGTTCTTCACCACGACGATGGCGCGTCCAGATTCATCGCGGCTCCCGCTGCAATACTGGGGACATGACGATCAAGAGATTGGACCACGTCAGCGTCGTCGTCGACGACCTTGCAGCCGCTATCGCTTTTTTCACCGCGCTCGGCATGACGCTCGAAGACGAGATGCCGGTCGAGGGCCCGTGGGTGGACCGCGTCAACGGGCTCGAAAGTGTCCAAGTCGACATCGTTATGATGCGGACCCCAGATGGGCACGGGCGGCTTGAGCTGACGAAGTTTCGCAATCCAAAACTGGTCGAGATCGAACCGGCGATCGCACCGCCGAACACGCTGGGCCTCCGGAGCGTCATGTTTACAGTCGAAAGCGTCGACGACACTGTCGCTCGCCTGCGCGCCAACGGCGCCGAACTC
>DATHDR010000190.1:0-15871 GCA_035318965.1 Verrucomicrobiia bacterium
GCCCTCGTGAAGCATCCGCTCGCGTGGCTCCTGCAGGCGATCTACAACCAGGTCCAGGGGTTCCCTCTCGTGGATCAGATCGGCGCCTTCGGCGTGGCGATCATCGTGCTGACGATTCTCATTCGGCTGGCCATGGCTCCCCTCCAGCAGTTCCAGCTCGTCACGCAGAGGAAGACGATGGTGGAGCAGCGAAAGCTCGCGCCGGAGGTCGGCGAGCTGCGGAAGAAATACAAGAAGGACCCGCAGAAGCTGAACGCCGAGATGATGAAGCTGTACCAGGAGCACGGCGTCAATCCACTGGGAGGGCTGGTCGGTTGCCTGCCTCTGATCGTCCAGATTCCGATCCTGACGGCCCTCTACTACGTGCTCACGGACTTCGCCAGGAGCAACCACGTGGCGGCTCACTTCCTGTTCGTCCCCAACCTGAACGCGAACCCACTCCATCAACCGTGGTTCGCGGGCATGCCGATACCGAGCCCCGAGTACCTGGTCTTCCCCCTGCTGGCAGCCATCACCACGCTGGTGCAGTCGCGAATGCTGATGATGCCGCCGCCGGTCAACCCGACGGATCAGGAGCAGCAAACCGCACAGATGCAGCGGACGATGGTGTGGCTCTCGCCACTGATGATCGGCTACTTCGCGCTGAACGTTCCGGCGGGCCTGGGCCTCTACTGGTTTATCGGCAACTGCGTCAGTATCATTCAGCAGAGTTTCGTGGTCGGCTGGGGAAATGTGTTGCCGGCACGGTTCAGGCGGACTGTTGCCGGGGGATCCGACGCGAGAAGCGGACCCGTGACCAAAAAGGGCCCTCAAGCTGGGCCGAGGCCCAACCCAAATAGTGGCTCGAAACCGAAAAAACCCAAGAACCGAAGAACCCAGAAGGATGAGGGAAGAGGTGAGTTGCGATGAAGTCCGCTGAAGGGCGCGGCCGCACTCTGGACGAGGCGGTCGACGCGGCATTGATCGAGCTGAAAGAGAGCCGCCGAAACGTGGACATCAAGGTGATCAGCGAAGGCTCAGAGGAAACGGTCGTCGAGGTCACTGTCATCGACCACGCGGCTGCCACCGCCGAGAGCGCGGCTCCTGCCAACGGAAAAGCAGAAGCCGCCCGCGGCCTGGTCGAAGGACTTCTCAAGCACATGGGAGTCCGGGCGCAGGTGACCGTGCGAACCGGCACCGACCCGATCACTCTTGATATCAGCGGTCGCGACCTGGGCGCGCTGATCGGGTGGCGCGGCGAAACGCTGCGAGCCCTTCAGTCGGTGACCAACGTGATGGTCGGGAGGCACCTCGCCGAGGGCGAGCGGATCATCGTGGACGTGGAGCGCTACCGGCAGCGGCGAGAGCACACGGTGCGCGAGATCGCGATGCGCGCGGCGCGCCAGGTGAAGATGACCGGTGACGCTATCACCCTCGACGCCATGCAGCCGTTCGAGCGCCGGGCCATCCACCTTGCGCTCGAGGGCGATCCCGACGTGACCAGCGGAAGCATCGGCGAAGAGCCGGAGCGGCGTGTGGTCGTCGGGCCGCGCAAGCCGGCAGGGTAGGCAAGGACCGATGCCAGGCCGGGCCGCCGCGCGGATCCGGAAGGCGATCGCCCTGGTCAACTCTGTCGCCGACGGCGCCGGCGATGAGGAGATCACCCCGACTGAGATCGCCGAGGCGATCCGCGACTGCCTGGAATTGAGCGAGGTTGACGGTGTGGCAAACGTCCGGAAGTACCTGGGCGAGGCGCTCGACGCGGTGTCGGACGGCATGCCCGCGGACTTCGTGGCGATGACCCTCTACGCAGCGCTGGGCGCGCTTCGCGAAGGCGGACAGCTCAACTAGACCTGCCTCCGGGCCGCGTTTTCGAGCGGTCCTATACTGGCCCTCCCATGGCCTCCCCCCATCGAGTCCACGTGTTGTCCGGAGGCGCGAAGCTCGTCACCGCCTCGATGCCCGAACGCCTTTCATCGAGCATCGTCGTCATGATCGGCGGCGGTTCGCGGCTGGAGGACGACCGGTTGGCGGGTGTATCGCATTTCATCGAGCACCTCTTCTTCAAGGGCACCCAGAGGCGACCTTCGTCCAAAGAGATCGCAGACTCGATCGAAGGCGTCGGAGGCTTCATCAACGCGTCCACCGACAAGGAGCTGACCGCGTACTGGACGCGCATATCGTCCGAGCACACCGACCTGGGCATGGACGTCCTGTTCGACATCTTGTCGAACTCCAAGCTCGACCCTGCAGACATCGAGCGCGAGCGGACGGTGATCCTGGAAGAGCTGAAGATGTATCAGGATCAGCCGCAGGACCTCGTGCAGAACCTGTTCGAGGAGCTGATGTGGCCCGGCCATCCGCTGGGCCGCGATATCGCGGGAACGCAGGAGTCGGTCAGCCGGCTGACCCGCGACGACATTCTCGAGTACGCGAACGCGCAGTACCGGATGCCGAACGTGGTGATTGGAGCAGCGGGCGCAATTGAGGAAGCGCAGCTGGTGGATTTCATCAGCCCGCGGTTGACGCTGCCTCTCGATGCAAACGGCACGATGCTCGCCGTCGCGCCCGCGCCGCTCGAGTCAGCCCACGTACTCGTGCGCCGGCGGCGCACCGAGCAGGCGCATATCTGTCTCGGCGTGCGCGCCTACAGCTACTTTCATCCGGACCGCTACACCATCGATCTGTTGAACACGGTCCTTGGCGAGGGCATGAGCTCCCGCCTGTTCCTGAACATTCGCGAAAAGCTCGGCCTGGCGTACGACGTACACAGCTTCACGCAAAAGCATCGCGATACCGGGTACGTCGGCGTCTACCTCGGCGTCGATCCGAAAAAGGCTGAAGAGGCGGTCAACGCGGTGATGGCCGAGCTGCGCGCGCTTTGCGAACGCGAGGTCCTGCCGGACGAGCTCGCGCGAGCGAAAGAGTTCACCAAGGGCCGGCTGCGCCTGGAGCTGGAGACGACCAACGGAGTTGCGTCGTGGCTCGGCTACCAGGAGCTGTTGCTGGGCGAGATCAAGACCATCGAGGAGGAGGTTGCGCTCGTCGATGAGGTGTCGGCGGCTGACATCCGGCGGGTCGCCGGCGAGATCATGAGCGGGCCGATCCAGATGGCGGTCGTCGGTCCATTCGCGCGCGAGGCGGGCTTCAGGTCGGCGATCGGGGCGTAGCGTAGGGTCAGCCGACTGCGGCCGTCGAGGTGTCGAGCTTTGGCACCAGCGAGTAGATGCCTCCGAAGTGATCCAGCGGCCAGATCCGGAACCACGCGCGACCATCGATTCGATCGCGACCGATCGGACCGAAGATGCGTGAATCCTGCGAACGATTTCGGTTGTCGCCCATGACGAAGTATTCGTTGGATTTCATGACCCGCCCGTCGGTTCCATCGGTGGGCCAGTTGTTGAACGTGGTCCAAGCCTCCGGGAGGTAGGGCTCGTCCAGCTTGTGCCCGTCGATGTAGACGACGCTGTCACGGATGAGCAGCTTCTCACCGGGCAGCGCGATGACTCGCTTGATGAAGTCCTTCGAGTTGTCCGCAGGCGGACGCAGAATGATGATGTCGCCGCGCTGCGGCGCGTGAAGCCGGTAATCGATCTTGTTGGCGATCAGGTAGTCGTTGTCGTCGAGGGTCGCGTACATGGACAGACCCTCGACGTGTACGGCCTGGACGGCAAAGCTGATGCCGAAATAGAGGATGACCGCGAGCACGACGACCTCGAACACTTCGCGCAGCAGCGAAGAGGCGTTGGTCGTGGCGGCGGGAGCGGCTGAGGCCGCGCGTGGTTGGGGGGCGGCCATGAGTTTTAGGAGACGAGCTTAGCGCAGACCCCTTCCAGCTCCTCGCGACTTGAGTAACGCAGCTCGATCTTTCCGTGATTGAGACTGCCCGTCAGCTTGATCGGAAGCCCGAGCTTCGATTCGATGTCCGCCGCGATCGCGCGAAGCTCGGCCGTCGAATCGACGCGGTGCTTGCGGCGCGGGCGGTAGGTTCTGACCCAGTTCTCGGTCTGGCGGACCGACAGATGGCGCGCGACCACCACCTTAAGGCCGTGCTCCTGCGCCGCCGGTCCGTCGAGCGCGACGAGCGCGCGCGCGTGTCCGGCCGAGATCACACCTGCGGCGACTGCGGATTGAACGGCCGTGCCTCCCGCGAGCAACCGCAACGACTGCGTCACTGAAACTCGATGCTTGCCGATCCGCTGCGCGACCTCTTCATGCGTGAGGCCGAACTCTTCGGTCAGCCTGCGCAACCCGCGCGCCTCTTCGATCGGATCGAGGTCTGTGCGTTGGAGATTTTCGATGAGGCCGAGCACCAGCTGCTCATCGTCGCCGGCGTCGTTGCGCACGACAGCGGGAACCGCGGTCAGGCCGGCGAGCCGCGCGGCACGCCAGCGGCGTTCGCCGGCGATCAGCTCGTACCCGTCGGGCAGCCGGCGGACCAGCAGCGGCTGAAGCACGCCGTGCAGCCGTATCGATTCGGACAGCTCGCCAAGGGGTTCGGCGTCGAACCGCGTGCGGACCTGCTGATGTGACGGCCGAATCTGGTCGACCGCGATCATCTGCGGCACCATGACTTCGCCATCGCGCGACATCGGGATCAACGCTTCCAGTCCGCGGCCTAGCCCGCGGAGACGGGACTGACTCATCGTTCCAGCAGCTCCTTCGCGAGGGCGCGGTATGCGGCCGCGCCTCGACATGTGGGGTCGTATTCGATCACCGATTTGCCGTGGCTGGGCGCCTCGCTGATGCGAACGTTGCGTGGGATCAGGGTTTGCAAGATGTCGTTGGGGTAAGAGCGCCGCACCGATTCGAGGACGTCCCACGACAACGTGGTGCGTGCGTCAAATTGCGTCATGACGATGCCGGCGATCACGAGCTTCGCGTTGAGGCTCGAGCGCACCAGCTGGTGCGTATACATAAGGTGTCGCAGGCCTTCCAAGGCGAAGTACTCGCACTGCGTGGGGATCAACATGCTCGTCGCCGCCGCCAGCGCGTTGAGCGTGAGGAGGCCGAGCGACGGCGGGCAGTCGATGATCACGCACTCGATCCCCGCGTGCGGGCTGGACAGGGCTGTGCGTAGGAGCATCTCGCGAGAATCGAGCGCGGCCAGTTCGATCTCCGCTCCGGCGAGGTCGATGTGAGAGGGGATCATCTCCAGGCCGGCCACGCCGGTGGGTTGTGCGACCTGGTACAGGTCGGCTTCGCCGGTGAGGAGGTGGTAGACGTTGAGCCGCGCCCGCGCTGGATCGAGGCCGAGGCCGGACGTCGAGTTCGCCTGCGGGTCGAGGTCGACGAGCAGGATGGTGTGCCCGAGCTCGGCCAGCGCCGCCCCCAGGTTGATGGCAGTGGTCGTCTTCCCCACGCCACCTTTCTGGTTGACCACGGCGATGATCGGAGGGGTGGTAGTCGCCAACATCTTGGGGTTGGCTCTCTCCAGTGATCCTATATCTGGGGGCATAGGCGGAATTCTAGTCCAGCGGCACGGACTTGCCAAGGCAGCCTGTTAAGGCCCGATGCAGCTGCAGTGCAGGCCAGGAAACGGTTGGCCCGGCCCAAAATCGCACACCCCTGGTGGGGCCCCTCCCTGTCCCCGGGCAGGTCCCTCCCCCGCCTGCTCACCGTGAAGCGAGGCTAATTCGAATTGCCGGACCCTCGCAACCCTGCCTGTTAAGGGTTCGCGGGCTGTACGGCGCGGCGCCGGTTGGACCAGATGGCATACGCCGAGACCGCGATCAGGGCCAGCTCGATGACGACCACTATCGCGACCTCAACCTCCGACCCCGCAATCCCTATGCCGGCGAGGCCGACGATGAGGTTGTACGTGGTGTGGGAGATCACCGACGTCGTCGTGTTGGTGAACTTTCGGATCAATCCGAGCCCAAGCGCGATGACGAAAACGGACAGCGCGTCCAGCGATACGCCGTACTGCGTGTGGATGCAGGTGAACAGGAGCGCGGTTGCGATGAGGCCGAGTCGTGGCTGAAGAGCGCCCCGAAACATGACCTCCTCGCAGATCCCGGGTGCCAGGGCGAGGACGGCGATGCCCGCCGGGGTGCCGAGCCCGCCGAACAGGCGCTGGGTGGTCGAATCCACCTGCTGCGCTACATCGGGCGTCAAGGCATGGCTGAGCCAATCCATCCCAAGGCCGAAGGCAAAGAACGCTCCCGCCGCGGCCACGGCCAGGACGACCTGCCACCAGGCGGGAACCACCAGCCCGAGCCTCTCGGCGGCCTGTGCCAGGTTGCGGCGCATGAAAAGGCCGACACCCGCCGCGGCGAGAACGAGGAACGGCGCCTCCTGTGCGATCAGATCGCCCAGGGTGAGCGCGCTTTGGGTCGAAGCGCCCACGTTCGTGAACACGATCGACGCCAGCTGAGTCCCAAACAGCAGCACAGCGAGCACGAGAGCGAGTGCGTGGACGGGATTGTCAGGATCGATCGGCAGGATGCGCGCCACCCGCTCGCGCAGCGGCTTTGAAGCCAGTGCGGCCGCGATCGCGGCGGTAACCATGATTCCGACGTCGACAGGGACGGGGTTTTGTGTGCTCGGGCCGCCGGCCGCACCGCCGGCTCCCGACAGGTCCAGCGCGCCGATCAGAAAGGTGACGCCGGCGCTGACCCCGGCCAGGATTCCGATCGCCAGGTGCGCCCAGCGACGGCCGACGGCTGAATTGGCCGCGATCACCAGGGGCAGCGGCGTGAGGACCACCACGGCTGCCGCCGCGTCGAGGAAGAGGTCTCCGGTCAGCCTGACTTCGAACCCTGCTGAGGCAGGGGCCTGGGGGGAGGTGTCGCGCCATCCTCCGGTTTGGCCGGTCGGTCGATGAGGGGGCGGATCAGCTCGATCGGCAACGGCAGGATGATGGTTGTGTTCTTCTCCGAGCCGATCTCGACCATCGTCTGGAGGAAGCGCAGCTGCAGCGCCCCCGGCTGTGACGAGATGACCGCCGCTGCGTTCGCGAGCGTCTGCGACGCCTGGAACTCACCGTCGGCGTTGATGATCTTGGCGCGCTTTTCGCGCTCCGCCTCGGCCTGCTTCGCCATCGCCCGCTGCATCGTGCTCGGCAGCTCCACGTCCTTGATCTCGACGACGGCGACCTTGATCCCCCACGGCTCCGTCTGCTCGTCGATGATCTTCTGAAGGTTCTGGTTGATCTTTTCGCGGTTGGCGAGCAGCTCGTCGAGGGTGGCCTGTCCGAGCGCCGCCCTGAGTGTGGTCTGAGCGATCTGCGACGTCGCGTTGATGTAGTTGAGGACCTGGGTCACAGCCTTGCGCGCATCGATGACCTGGAAGTAGATGACGGCATTCACCTTCGCCGTGACGTTGTCGTTGGTGATGACCTCCTGCGGTGGAACTTCCAGCGTGATCGTGCGCAGGTCGATCTTCACCAGCCGGTCGACTCCGAACGGGATGATGAAAAAGAGACCGGGGCCCCGCAAGGCGATGAGCCGGCCGAGCCGGAACACCACGCCGCGCTCGTATTCGTTTGCGATGCGCAGGCTCGCGAACGCGAGGATCACGGCCAGGACCAGGATCACCAACAGGACGGTGAGGCTTCCGAACTGCACTATCTCTTCTCCTTGATCGTCCCGTTCCCGCCGTTCTCGCCGGCGACCACCTTCAACTGGAGTCCATCGCGGCCGACGACGCGCACTGGCGAGCCGGCGTGGATGGGTTCGGGCGCGACCGCTTTCCACAGCGCCCCTGAGACAAAGACTAGACCTTCGGGTGCAAGCTCCTCGCGAGCCTCGCCGATCGCGCCGACCATGGCATCGGCGCCGACAAAGGCGGGTGCGCGACGCGCCTGCCAGACCTTGCGGATGAACAGGACGAAGAAGGCGAGAGTGACCGCAGCCGTGGCGAAGATGACGACGGGGTCGACGCCGAGGCCGACTGGCCCGGTGTTGACGAGAAACGCCATGCCCAAGACCAACGCCACCACGCCGCCGACGCTGAGAATGCCGTGCGTGTTCGCGTTCAAGTCGGCAACAAAAAGGATCAGGGCGAGCAGCATCATCAGCGCGCCGGCGATGTTCACCGGAAGATTGGCCAGGGAGACGATGGCGAGGATCGCCGCGATGCCTCCGACAACCCCGGGCAGGATCGCGCCGGGCGTAGAGAGCTCGGTGATGATGCCGTAGCCGGCGACGATGATCAGCAGCGCCGCGATCGTCGGGTCGATCAACGTGGCGAGGAAGACCTGCCAGAAGGGCATCGGCATGTCGTCGATGCGCGCTCCCTCGGTATGAAGGACGAGGGCTCCACTCGGTCTCGAGACCGAACGTCCGTCGATCGCGGTCATCAGCGCGTTCGGATCTGCGACCTCGAGATCCGCGACGTGCAGCCGGACGGCCTCCTCGGCGTTGATGTTCACGCTGTTACGCACGGCTTGCTCGGCCCAGTCCGCGTTGCGCCCGTGGATCGCTGCCAGGTTGCGCACTCGCGTCACCGCGTCGTTGAGGACCTTGGTGCCGAGGTCACCGGTCAGGTCTCCGCCGGTGCCAAGGATCGGATGCGCCGAGCCGATGTTGGTGCCCGGCGCCATGGCCACGATGTCCGCCGCCTGCGCGACGAAGAGTCCGGCCGAGGCAGCGCGAGCGCCGCTGGGGTAGACGTAGACGATCACCGGCACCTTCGAGTTGAGCAGGCTGGTGACGATGTCATCCATCGAGGTGGAGATCCCGCCGGGCGTGTTGATCACGACGAGAAGGGCATCGGCGCGATCTGCCCCGGCGCGTTCGACCGCGGTTTGGATGTACGAGGCGGTGATCGTGTTGATGTCTCCGGTCAGGTCGGCACGCTCGACATGAGGAACGGCGGCTGCCGCGTGAGCCGGGACCATGGCGGCCAGAGCGATCAGGCCGAATCCGAACGGCAGCGCGGCTCTCCAGCGCATGCTCCGAGTATGGCAATCCTCGCGGCCGCCGGCGATGTAAAACGTGGAACATTGGCGCCGGAGGTCCCCGTGGGCCAACTCGGGCCCGTCGTAAAATCGAGTCGATGGGGGCTCTCCGCGACCAAGATGACGACGACCGCCGGCCCGATTCGTTCGATGGCGATGAGGCCGCGCTGCGTGACCTGATCCAGGAGATCCGGGCCGCCACACCGCTTAGCGCCGCGGAGGAGCGGACCCTCCTCGAGCGCGCCGCGGTCGGTGACAAAGGCAGCCAGGATCGGCTTGTCGCTGCCTACCTCGACCTCGTCATCCGGCTGGCGGCCGCGCGGGGTGAGCAGCCGCTATCGGTTCCCGACCTGGTCCAGGAGGGCTCGATCGGGCTGGTCGAAGCGGTGCGCTCCTTTGCCTCGAGCGGCGACAGCGATTTCCAACTCTTCGCCGAGCGGCTCGTCGACGAGAAGATCGATGCCGCGATCGCCGCCGAGGCCGCGTCTGTTCGTGATGCCGGGCTGCTTATCGCCGCAGCCACCGATTACGAGCGGACCGACCTGGTGATGCGTAGAGAGCTTGGTCGCGAGGCGACCGAAGCGGAGCTGGCGGAGAAGCTCGAATGGACTGTGGAACGAACGCGCTATGTGGCTCACGTGGTGGCGGACGCGCGACGCCGGCACGACGAAGAGCTGCTCGCGTTCATCGACCCGGCTGCGATCGACTTCGACGACGACGAGCGCGCCGAATTTGACAGCTAGCGGCCCCAGCCGGACGCCGCTTTACGATCGCCACGTTGCCCTTGGCGGCCGCATGGTCGACTTCGGCGGCTGGGAGCTGCCGCAGCAGTACACGTCGATTCGAGACGAGCACTTCGCGGTGCGTAAGGCTGCGGGTCTCTTCGACATCTCGCACATGGGGAGGCTGGTGGTCGAGGGCCGCGGCGCGCTGGATTATCTCCAGCACCTGCTCACCAATGACCTCGCGGCGCTCGGCGCAGGTCACGCGATCTATTCGCTGATGTGCAAGGAAAACGGCGGCGTGATCGACGACCTGGTCGTCTATCGCGAGACCGATGATCGATTCATCGTGGTCGTGAATGCAGCGAATCGAGAGAAGGACACGGCGTGGATGCGTGAGCACCTTGCCGGCGGCGCGGAGATGGAAGACCGGACCAATGAGCTGAGCCTGATCGCGTTTCAGGGTCCGCAAGCTCATGCCCTGCTGCCGCGCGGCTCGTCCGAAACAGAAGACATCCCATATTTCGGCTTTCGTTCCGGAAAGGTCGCGGAAACATCCGCCCTCATCTCGCGGACCGGCTACACGGGGGAGGATGGGTTCGAGCTTTTCATCGCGTCCGACCAGGTCGGAAACGTATGGGACGCGATCCTGGCGGAAGGCAAGTCGGCCGGCGTGTTGCCCGCTGGCCTCGGCGCTCGCGACGCCACCCGTCTGGAAGCAGCTCTGCGCCTTTACGGAAATGACATGGACGAGACCGTGAATCCGTATGAAGCGGGCCTTGGGTGGACAGTCAAGCTCGGCAAGGCTGAGTTCATCGGACGCGAGGCGCTCGCTGCGGTCAAGCAGCAAGGTCCGAAGCGAAGCCTCATCGGTCTGAAGACCGCGCCGGGCGACATACCGCGGCATGGCGCGGCGGTCATTCACGGCGGTCGGCGCGTTGGAGCTGTCACCAGCGGCACGCACTCGTTCTTCCTCGGCCACCCGATCGCGCTGGCCTTGATCGAAGTCCCATCATTTCCAGTCGGAGAGAGAATCGCTGTCGAGGTCCGAGGCCGCGAAGCCCCGGCCGAGGTGGTGAAGCTTCCCTTCTATCGGGGCTCGGCGCGATCTGCGGTCGCCCCCGCCAAGTCTTGACCGGCCGCCGCATTCAGCCAAAAAACTTATTGCGAAGAGGAGGTGTGTCGAATGGCTGACCGTCGCTACACCAAGACGCACGAATGGGTCGTTGTCGACGGCAAGACCGTCACGGTCGGCATCACCGACTTCGCCCAATCGCAGCTCGGCGATGTGGTCTTCCTCGAGCTGCCCAGCACCGGCCGCAAGCTTGCGGTGCGCGAGAGCTTCGGAGTCGTGGAGTCGGTCAAGGCGGCGAGCGACCTCTACTCGCCGGTCGCCGGCCGAGTGACCGAGGTGAACGACAAGCTGACCGCCAGCCCGGAGCTGGTCAACTCGGATCCATATGGCGACGGTTGGATCCTCAAGCTGGAGCTCACGGGCGATCTACCTTCGGATCTTCTCGACGAAGCGGCCTACAAGCAGGTGACGGAGGCCTCGGCGCACTAAGTGCCCTATCTCGTCCACTCAGAAGAAGATCGCGCTTCGATGCTTGAGTCGATCGGCGTCCAGTCGATGGACGATTTGCTGGTCGACATTCCGGAATCGCTTCGCATCGGCGCCCTGGAGCTGCCAGATGGGTTGTCCGAGTACGAGACCATGTCTCAGGTCGCGTCCCTCGCCGCTCGCAATCGCGTTTTTCCCGATCGGCTGACCTTTCGCGGGGGTGGGGTCTACCGGAGATTCATCCCGGCCGCAGTCGCCGCCGTCACGTCGAAACCCGAGTTCTACACGGCCTACACGCCTTATCAGCCAGAGGCTAGCCAGGGCACGCTGCAGGCGATCTTCGAGTTCCAGACGCTGATTGCCGAGTTGACGGCGCTGGACGTGGCCAACGCATCCCTCTACGACGGAGCGACTGCGGTCGCCGAGGCCGCGATGATGGCGCACGTCCACACCGGCCGGAACGAGGTCGTCGTCTCGGGCTACCTCCACCCCGAGTATGTCGAGGTGCTGCGCGCCTTCTGCGATGGCCGAGGTATCAAGGTTCGCAAAGGGACAGAACCCGGACCCAAGACCGCAGCCTTGATCTTCCAGCAGCCGGACTTTCTGGGCTTGTTGGTCGACGCCAAGACCCTCACGGAGAACGCTCACGCGGCCGGCGCCCTCGCCATCGCCTGCGTGGACCCGATCAGCCTCGCCATCCTGGCGCCGCCCGGCGAGTACGGAGCCGACATCGCGGTCGGAGAGGGACAGCAGCTGGGCCTGAGCCCCAGCTACGGCGGGCCCCACGTTGGGTTCATCTCGTGCCGCCGCGAGCTGGTCAGGCGTCTCCCTGGCCGCCTGATCGGCGCCGCGCACGACAAGCAGGGACGCCGCGGGTTCGTGCTTGCCCTTTCCGCCCGAGAGCAGCACATCAGGCGTGAGAAATCGACGTCCAACATCTGCACCAACCACTCGCTCTGCGCCCTCGCGGCGAGCGTTTACATGACCTACATGGGTCCCAAAGGCCTGCGCCAGGTGGCTGAGGTCAGCTTCAAGCGCGCCCACGCGCTTGCTGAGCGGCTGGCGGCCTTACCGGGCTGGGAGCCGGCGTTTCCGGACCGCCAGTTCGTGAACGAGTTCCCGATGCGCATCCCCAAGGCGCCGGCTGTCGTGCGGAAGCTGGCCCGTAAGGGAATCCTGGGCCCGATCGAGGTCCAGCGATGGTTCCGTGAGCTCAAAGGTGTCGTCACGTTCACCTGCACCGAGGTGAACGACGCACGCGCCCTGGACGAGCTGGTGGCGGCGCTGGAAGCATGACCGAGCAGCTCAGCTTCGAAAAGAGCCGGGAAGCCGCCAGCCCTCCTCGCCTGCCCGAGGCCGACGTCACCGGGCATGATCCTGCGCAGGTCCTCGGCCCCGATCAGCTGCGCAAGAAAGCCCCTGGCCTGCCCCAGCTCAGCGAGCCCGAGATCATGCGGCACTACAGCCGACTGGCCTCCATGAACTACTCGATCAGCGAGGAGTTCTACCCGCTCGGCAGCTGCACCATGAAATACAACCCAGTGGTCAACGAGGTGGCGGCCGCGCTGCCGGGCTTCGCCGGGTTGCACCCGTACCAGGACGAGGACACCGTGCAGGGCGCTCTCGAGCTCATGTGGCGCCTCGAGCAGGCGCTGTGTGCTGTCGTCGGCGTGGAGCGGGTGACCCTGCAGCCGGCGGCCGGCGCCCACGGCGAGTGGACGGCCCTGCGCATGATCTCGGCCTACCACCGGTCGCGTGGAGACACCCGGACCGAGGTCCTCGTGCCCGACTCGGCGCACGGCACCAACCCGGCCAGTGCGGCGCTCAGCGGTTTCCAGGTCGTCGAGGTCAAGTCCGGCCCCGATGGCCGCATCAGCCTGGCCGACCTGGAGTCGAAGCTCTCGCCCCGTGTGGCTGCACTGATGCTCACGAACCCCAACACCTTGGGCCTCTTCGAGCGCCAGATACTGGATATAGCGGAGATGGTGCATGCCACCGGCGCAATGCTGTACTACGACGGGGCCAACCTGAACGCCTTCATGGGCATCTGCCGGCCGGGCGACATGGGCTTCGACGCCGTGCACATGAACCTGCACAAGACCTTCACCACGCCGCACGGCGGCGGCGGGCCGGGTGCCGGGCCGGTCGGCGTCAAGGCCGAGCTCGTCCCCTTTCTGCCCACACCCACGGTGGAGCGCACCAACGGGCGCCTTACCCTTGATTTCAAGCGCCCCAAGTCGATCGGCCGCGTGCGCAGCTTCTACGGCAACTTCGGGATGCTGGTCCGGGCGTATGCGTACGTAGTGGCCATGGGGGGCGACGGCCTGACCCAGGCCTCGCGCGACGCGGTGCTCTCGGCCAACTACCTCCGCAAGCAGGTCGAAAATGACCTGGAGATGCCGCACGAGGGGCCTTGCATGCACGAGTTCGTCGCCAGCGCGCAGAACCTTGCCCCTGAGGGCGTGCGGGCGCTCGACGTCGCCAAGGCGCTCCTCGACCGGGATTTCTACGCTCCGACGGTCTACTTCCCCCTGGTCGTGCCTGAGGCGATCATGGTCGAGCCCACGGAAACCGAGAGCAAGGCCACCCTGGACGCCTTCGCGGCGGCCATCAAGGAGATCGTCGCCGAGGCGAAATCCAACCCCCAGGCCCTCCACGACGCGCCTCAAAACCTGCCCGTCGGACGCCTCGACGAGGTGGCTGCGGCACGCCGCATCAACGCCTACTTGCAGGGCCAGAGCGAAGATCCCGTCCTGCGCTGGAAACCGTCTGAAAAATAGGGCCTGTTAAGAGCCTTCCGGAGGCCATTTCGAACTCGAAATCCGGTAAAATTTAGGGCCTGAACCTCTGCCCAGTTGATCCCCATGAGTTCTCCACGCTGGGAGGGCCGATTTACCGGTGACGGCGGCTAAAAACCCCTTGCCGGAGCAGCCGAGCGTGCGCCGGTCGCACGCTGAAAGCCGCAGGCCCCACCCATTAGGCGCGGATGTCGCGTACACCGCCGAGCAGATCCAGGTCCTGGAGGGCCGGGAGCATGTCCGGCGGCGTCCGAGCATGTACATCGGCTCGACGACCACCACTGGCCTCCACCACCTCGTCTACGAGGTGGTCGACAACGCCGTCGACGAGGCTCTGGCGGGCTACGCCACCAAGATCACGGTCACCCTCTACGCCGACGGGAGCGTCCAGGTCGAGGACAACGGCCGTGGCATCCCGGTCGACATCCACAAGAAGGAAGGCCTCTCGGCCCTGGAGCTGGTGCTGACCCGCCTGAACGCCGGCGGGAAGTTCGGCGGCGGCGGCTACAAGGTGTCTTCCGGCCTCCATGGAGTCGGCGTCTCGGCCGTCAACTTTCTCAGTGAGAAGCTGCAGGTCTGGGTCCACCGCGGCGGCAAGGTCCACCACATGGAGTTCGAGCGCGGCGTGCCGAAGGGCTCGGTCAAGGTCGTCGGCAAGACCGACCACACCGGGGCGATCGTTCGGTTCTGGCCCGACCCGGAGATCTTCCCGGACACCAGGTTCGACCGCGAGGTCATCCAGCACCGGTTGCGGGAGATGGCGTACCTCAACAAGCGCCTCGAGATCGCGCTCGCCGACGAGAACCTCGGCTACACCAAGACCTTCTACTTCGAGGGCGGCATCGTCTCGTTCGTCCGCGCCCTCAACCGCGACAAGGCCGTGGTCAACCACGTGCCGTTCTATGTCGACCGCGAGGTCGAAGGCACGCAGGTGGAGATCGCGCTGCAGTACAACGACACGTTCGTCGAGAACGTGATCGCATTCGCCAACACCATCCACACCATCGAAGGCGGAACTCACCTCACCGGTTTTCGCTCGGCGCTGACCAACGTGCTCAATCGCTACGCGCGCAAGGCGGGCATCCTCAAGGAGCAGGACCCCAACCTCTCGGGAGAGGACGTGCGCGAAGGCCTGACCGCCGTGATCAGCGTCAAGGTCCTCGAGCCCCAGTTCGAAGGACAGACGAAAGGCAAGCTGGGCAACGCCGAGGTGCAGGGCCACGTCTCGATCGCGCTCACCGAAGGACTCACGCAGTACCTGGACGAGAACCCGTCCGAGGGCCGGCGCATCGTCGAGAAGTCGCTGACGGCGGCGCGAGCACGCGAGGCGGCGCGCAAGGCGCGAGACCTGGTGCAGCGCAAGAGCCTGCTCGAGTCCAGCACGCTGCCGGGCAAGCTCGCGGACTGCTCCGAGCGGGACCCTGCGTTCTGCGAGCTCTACATCGTGGAGGGCGATTCGGCCGGCGGCACCGCCAAGGGTGGCCGCGACCGGCGGACGCAGGCGATCCTGCCGCTGCGTGGAAAGATCCTCAACGTCGAGAAGGCGCGCCTGGACAAGGTGCTGACCTCAGACGAGATCCGCAACCTGATCACCGCGATGGGCGCCGGCGTCGGCGACAACTTCAACGTCGAGAAGATGCGCTACCACCGCGTGATCACGATGACTGACGCGGACGTGGACGGGAGCCACATCCGGACGCTTCTGCTGACCTTCTTCTATCGCTACTTCCCGGCCGTCATCGAAAAGGGCTACCTCTACATGGCCCAACCGCCGCTGTTCAAGGTCTTCAAAGGCAAGCAGATCATCTGGTGTCACTCCGAAGGCGACCGCGACAAGGCCATCCGGCAGCTCGGCAAGAATGCAGAGTCCGCGCGCATGAAGGGTCTGGGCGAGATGAACGCTGAAGAG
>DATHDR010000191.1:0-2782 GCA_035318965.1 Verrucomicrobiia bacterium
GTCACAGGCGAGATCCCGTTCACGCCGCAGCGCCGCGAT
The DNA here is from genome assembly GCA_035318965.1 of Verrucomicrobiia bacterium. Classification (GTDB taxonomy): domain Bacteria; phylum Chloroflexota; class Dormibacteria; order Dormibacterales; family Dormibacteraceae; genus Palsa-870. The sequence goes on from DATHDR010000191.1 coordinate 40, forward strand.
GAGCGCTTCGGCCTGCTTCATCTGGAACCCGAGGGCGCCGGCCGACTCCATCGCGTGATCCACCACGGCCTTCTGCGCCGTGAGTGACTCGACGGTGGCGCGGATGCCGAGCGCGAGCGCATCTGCCCGGGCCAGGCGTTGCTCCGCCCGCTCCAGCTGGCGCTTCCGCGCCTCGAATCCCTTGAGTGTCTCCTCGGTTGTCTTGAACTGCTCCTGCGTGGCTTCCAGCATCGAGCGAGTCTCTTCGATCTCCCGCCGGGCGGACCCGATGGTTTGGACGTCCTCGACGGTGCGCTCTGCCAGATCGAACACGTGCTTGACCTGGGCTTCGATGGCCTCGACGCCGGCCTGCCGCGCGAGGGTCTGCTCCAGGGCCTTGGCTGCGTCCGACTGGGCCGACTCCCACCTGGTAAGTAGCTCTTCGAAGTGAGCCAGCTGCCGGTCGACCGCCTTGAGGGCCCCGGCCCGCGTGTCCAACTCGCCCGTGAGTCGCTGGAGACCGCCGGCCTGTTCCTGCGCCTGGCTGAGCGTGGAGCTGATGTTTCGGGTGATGTCTTCCATCCGCTGCGCGGCTTCAGCCGATTCCTTCCGCAGCAGAGAGGCGCGGCTCAGATGCTCCGTCGCCTTGTCGAGCGCGCCCTGCCGCTGCTCCAGCTCCTGGCCCAGCAGCCGGATACGCTCCTCGACCTGATCGATCTGCTGAGTACGGCTCTCCAGCGACCGCACCGAGTCGTCCACCGCTCCCATCCGCCGCTCGGCTTCCTCTACCGATGCCGTGACGACGGTCATCGTCTCGGACAGATGCTGTGCGCCTTCGGCCTGTTTCGCGAGTTGGCCGAACCGGGCCTCCGCGGCCTCCATCCGTCCGCGCAACCCGTCGGTCCGCTCCTTCAGCTCGCCGTTCAGGGAGCCTACCTGGAGCAGGCTGCGGTGGACCTCCTGCACCATCTCCTTGCCCGACTCGATCTGCTGCATGGAGTTCTTGACCTGGTCCACCTCCATCCGGATCCGCTCGACCACCGGCTCGAGGCCGCTCAGTTCCTTCACCTGGGTCTGTACCTTCCGGGTCCAGGCGTCGGCGTTGGCCAGCCAAGTCTGGGTCTCACCGTGGTTCTCCCGCAGGCGGGTCATCTCCTCATACGCGACCCGCATCTGCTCCAAGCCATCGGCCAGGAGCTCGCGGGTTCCCTTGAGCGACGAGAGCTGCTCGACCGCCTGCTCCACACCGGGCCTGATCTCGTCGATCCGGCGCATCCGCGACCCGAGCTCACTGGCGAGCGAGTCGAGGCGGCCGACTTCCTGCCGCAGCGTGCCGGCATGTGCTGCCTCTTCGGACAGCGCAGCGACCTCGTTGGCCAGGTGGGAGATCTGCTCACCCACGGTCCGCACCTGCACCTGCACCGCCGCCGTACCCTGGCTGGCGGCATCCAGCGTGGCCAGCCGGGTCTCGCATTCCTTCACGGAATTGCGCAGATCGGCGATCCGCTCGCTCACGGCATGGAGACCACGATGCTCCAACTCGAACCCTTCGCTGCTCTTCCGCATCTGCTCGCGCAGATCGGTCAGCGCCTGGCGGGCCGACTGCTGGGCCTCCTCGATCTTCTGCGACGTCGACTGCAGCTCTTCGGTGCGGGACAACACCTTGTCCTGGGTCGTCTTCACTTCGGTCAGCTTGGCCTCGATCGGGCCGAACCGGCGAATCTGCTCTTCCTGTCGGCGCAGCCAGGCGTCCAGCTCGCGGTCCATACGGGTGAGCTGGGCGATCTGGGTCGCGGCCCGGTCGACTGCCTCACGCTCCTGCTCCAGCATGTTGGTCTTCTGCGCGACCTGGTCGGCCAGCGCCTTGAGAACGGCGAGCTGGTGCTGGACGTCGGGAATGGCGGTCGTCGCGTGATTGATCGGCTCGAGCGAGCGCTCGACCGACTGCACCCGGCGGACCACGTCCTCCAGCTTGCCGGTGGCAGCCTGGAAGTCGGAGTCGAAGTTCTCGAGGCGTGATGTCGTGTGGCGGTGTGCGGTGAGGGCATCGTCGTGCTGGGTCCGCATCCGGGCGACGTTCTCCGCCGATTCAGTGAGCTGGGTGCGAAGGGCGTCGGCATCGGTGCTGAGCGCTGCGAGAGGGCCCTGAAGGCTGAGGAACGACTCGACTTGCTCGCGAAGCAGGAGGGCGGTCTCGACTTTATCGCTCAGCGAGCCCATCTGGCCCTGGAGCCGCTCGAGGCCTTCGCTGGAATGGGCCAATCGCGTCTCTGTCGCGGTCTGGGTCTTGATGACCCGCTCTACCTGCTCTTCGGCCATGGCGAGCTGGGAGCCGAGTCGCTCCAGTCCCGCCACCTGCCGTTCGATGTCGGCGCAGCGCTCACGCAGCCCGTCCAGCTCGGATACCCTATCTAGGATTGGGGCGAGAGACCGGAGCTCGTTAGCGGCGCCTTCGGCGCGGGCGACCAGGGCTTCAAGCGCCGCGGCGATGTTTCGGCCGTTCGAATCGACGGCTACGACCGAGTCGTCTTCATGACGGCGACCTTTGAGAAAACTGACCATTTGGGCACTCCGAGGGAAAATGCGGGCGATCTCGGATCACGCGCGGGTGACGATTTTGGCACGAAGGGGGACGGGGGCCTAACTGCAACGCGTATGCCTCGAATGGCGGCCCCGGCCAGGGGTGGAACCAGGGCCCGGCCTCGCGTACGCAAACCGCTACAGGGGAGGAGGATTGGTCCGAGGGCTTCGCCGGAAAAAATCG
>DATHDR010000192.1:0-6874 GCA_035318965.1 Verrucomicrobiia bacterium
GCGTACTGAAGAGGCCTGGTCCATGACGTTGGTTGGCGCGCGACGCCGGGAGCGGGCTCGTGTCCGGCCGCCGACCCGGATTGAACGGTTGGCACCCAGGCTGATCCGTTCCAGCGAGACCGGCCGTCGTGGGAAAGCGTGCTCAACCACTGCTGGCCGTCCCAGTAATACATGCCGTCTGGTGAGAGCCGCATGCTCAAGCGCTCAGCACCTCCTCGCAGATGCGCAGCGCCGACTGGATGTGTTCGGAGGTGATCCCGTAGTGGGTGACGAAACGAACGCTATGAGCTCCGGTGGCGCCCCCTAGCAGGCCGCGTTTGCGGCACTCCTCCTCGAACTCAACGCCGTGGACATTCTCCAGGTCGAAGAAGACGAGGTTCGTCTGCACGCGCGAGAGGTCGCACCTCACTCCAGGCAGCTCAGCCAATCCCTCGGCGAGCGTGCGCGCGTTGGCATGGTCTTCTGCGAGCCGGTCGACCATCGTTTCGAGCGCGATCAGCCCGGTCGCCGCGATGACTCCGGCCTGCCTCATCGCGCCGCCGAGCCGCTTGCGCCACCGCCTCGCCTGGTCGACCGCTTCGGCGCTGCCGCAGAACATGCTCCCGGCTGGGCAGGCGAGGCCTTTGGAGAGGCAAAACGTCACAGTGTCCCCGCATGCGGCGATGTCTGCGACGTCCGCCCCGCTTGCGACCGCGGCGTTGAACATCCGGGCGCCGTCGAGGTGCACGCGCAGCCCCAGGGCACGGGCGGTGTCAGAGGCAGCGCGAAGATCTTCCAGCGGCCAGACGATGCCGCCGTGGCGGTTGTGTGTGTCCTCGAACGTCACGGCTGCGGTGATGGGCTGGTGGACGTCGTTGCGCGGCCTGATCGCAGCTTCGATCTGCGCGGGCGACATGACGCCGGCCTCTGTCGCCACCGGCCTGATCTGAACGCCGGATATGACGGCGGCTCCGGCGCCCTCATATAAGAAGACGTGGGCCTCGGCGTCGGCGATCATCTCCTCGCCCGTGCGGGCGTTGACCGCAACGCCCATTACGTTGCCCATGGTGCCGCTCGGCAGAAACACCGCGGCTTCCTTCCCCAAACGGGCAGCAGCCACCTGCTCCAGCCGATTGACCGCGGGGTCGTCCCCGAAAACGTCATCGCCCAATGGCGTCGTCGCCATCGCCTGGCGCATCGCCGGAGTGGGCATCGTCACCGTGTCAGAGCGAAGGTCGATTGCTGTCACGCGCTTAATCTAACCGGGCGTGTTGGCTGACTTGATCCTTGCGCGCGGCCGCATCCGGACCTTGGGGCGGTCGGGTCTCAAGGTCCACAGCCACCTGGCGATCGCCGGCGCTCGGGTGGTCGCATGCGGTGGGCCTGAGGTAATGAGCCTGCGTGGACCCGAGACGCGAGTGGTGAACCTGCGTGGATCGGCCGTGCTTCCCGGATTCAACGACGCTCACGCGCATGTCGTCTATTTCGGCCTCACTCGCTTCGGAGCCGACCTCGGAGGAGCGAGGAGCGTGTCCGAGATCGCGCAGCGCATGAGGGTGCACTCGCGAACGCTCGCACACCGCGAATGGCAACTTGGAATGGGCTACCGCGCGGATGAGCTGGCCGAGCGCCGGCAGCCACACCGGCGCGAGCTGGACCGGGTCACCGGGCGGCGCCCGGCATTCATCGACGAACGCGGTGGACACGCGCGGGTGGCCAACTCGGCGGCGCTTGCTGCCGCAGGGATTACGTCTGAGACTCCAAACCCTCACGGCGGGAGGATCGGCCGCGACACCGACCGCACGCCAAATGGACTTCTCCTCGAATCGGCGATGCGCCTCGTCGCCGACGTCCAGCCGCCGCCCAGCCTCGAGCGTCGCAAGCAGGGGATCCTTTTGGCCCAGCGCCTGCTCCTTTCTCGGGGCATCACATCCGTAGGCGCCGCGGTCAACAGGGGCTTCGCCGATGATTTGCGCGCTTACGAAGAGCTCGCCGCGGACGGCCGGCTGCGGGTGCGGGTCAACGAGTTCCTCTCCTGGGAGCTGCTCGACGCGGCCTCTCTACTCGGGGTTCGGGCGGGATTCGGTGGCGCCCTGGTGAGGGCTGGGCCGATCAAGGTGTTTGTCGACGGCGGAGCAGAGCGGGTCGCGGTTCGCTCGGGGGGCGGCACCTGGCGCACGACCCCGACGGAGCTGCGAGAGCTCGTCTTCCGCGCCACGCGCGTGGGCCTGCAGGTCGCCGCGCATGCGATCGGCGATGCAGCGATCGAGGCGATGTGCGATGCGGTGGAGGCGGCGGAGGGCAGCCGCCTGCGACACCGGGTCGAACACTGCACGATCTGCCCACCAGATCTTCAGTCGCGGCTGGCGAGACTCGGGATGGTCGCCGTCATGCAGCCGATGGCGGCGCGATTCACCAGGGTCTCGTCGGCGATCTTCTTCCCGGTCCGCGACCGAGCCGACCTTGCACCGCATGCACGGCTGCTGCGCGCGGGAGTGCCGCTTGCCTTCAGCTCGGACCTGCCCGTTTCGCCCGATCCCAACCCCTGGCCGGGCATCCAGGTCGCGGTCGACGACCAGGTGAACGGCATCAGCTTGCTGGCTGCGCTGAGGGCTTACACGGCCGGAGGTGCGTACGCGAGCTTTGAAGAATCCATCAAGGGAACCTTAGATGTGGGGATGCTTGCCGATCTACAGGTCTACGAGCAGGATCCGATCGAGGTCGGATCGGGCCGCGACGGACTCCGCCCGAGAGCTGTCCTCGTGGGCGGAGTCCGCGCTTTTGGAAGGCTCTAGGTCGAAGTTTCCCCGCTGTCGTTCGATTCGGGCATCCATGACGGCTCCGGCGTCGCCTGCGCAGTGCTGGACTCGGTGGGCGTGGCGCGCCTCGGTGAGGTGCGTCGAGGCGCAGTCCGGCGGCGCGCGGGGGCCGCGCTCTCAGTGGAGGCCTTGGGGGCGGCAGTCTTGCGCGCGGACGGCTTACTCCGCGCGGGCTTCTTGGCAGTCGCGCGTCGTGTTGCGGTTGCGCGCCGTGTGGCGGATGAGGCTCGCGATGCACTGCTTGAAGCTGCGCCGCGAGCCATCTGCTGCACCTGTTTGCTCAGGCTCTCCAACCGCTTGAAGACTCGCTCCACGTCGGCCTGCTTGGCGTTGCGGCGGACCTGGGTCTCGAGCTGGTCGATAGCTGTCCTTAGCGTCTTCTGCCCGTCTTTGATCGTGCGCTCGAGCTGCCGGCGCAGGTCAGGCGGAACGCGGCTCTCGGCCTGTCGAAGTGCTTTTCTGCCGGCCTTCACCGCGCGACCGACGAGCCCAGTCCGCCTGGTTCGGGAAGACGCCCGCTTCCTAGTTGCCATGTCGCAACCTCCTAAAAGCACGCTGGGCGGAGCACATAACGCACCGCGTTAGAATGGGCCCCGGCGTGACGACAGCCCCTGAGCGACACCTTATCAAGAAGTACGCAAATCGCAAGCTCTACGACACGCGCACGAGCCGCTACATAACGCTCGAAGAAATCGCTGAGCTGGTCCGCGATGGACATGAGATCAGAGTGGTCGACCGCGACAACGGACACGACCTCACGCAGGTGACGCTGTCGCAGATCGTCCTCTCGCAAGAGAAGCGCGGGCCCACGCGCCTGGTCGACGCAGGAGGCGACGCCATCTACGAGGGTGGTCAGGCGCTGCTCGATTACGTGCGGAAGACGCTCAACGTTCCCTCTGAGCTTCGTGTTCAGATGGAGCGACGGCGCGAGGACATCGAGGAGAGGGCCGACGATGCGATCGTGCGGGCCCTCCGCCGGCTGCGGATACCGAACCACACCGATATCGATCGGATCAACGAGCGCCTGGACAAAATCTCCATGCAGCTCAAGAAGCTCGGTGCCGCCGAGCCGGCTACGAACCGACGGCGTAAACGAAAGGCCGCTCGCTGATGACCGCGCGGATCGCGACGTCGGCTTCGACCCGGTAGGACGCCTGCCTCACGCGCCTGTCCGCCCGCAGCTGCTGAGTCATCGCGTCGGCCACCTCCGCGATCCGGACAGAATCGCCGATCGTCGTGATCGTCCAGGGCGCCGCGATGAACATACCGTCGATGGCCACTCCGCTGCCCGTTTGCTCGATCGGCACGCCGGCGACCACGCGCCGGTCGTTGACGGCCATCGCCTCGGCGCCGCCGGCGGCGAGGTTGTTGAGCGCGTCCTGCAGGTCGAGCGCCGTAAGCCCGGTGGCATCGATCGCGATCACCACGCCCGGACCGTGCACAGGCACCAGCCCTTCCACCGCGCGAAGGTGGTTGGCCTCATCGCTCAGCACCAGGTCCGCCGCTCCGCTTCCGCCCGATTCGAGCGTGGCCTTGCGCTGGTCCAGGTCAGCCGACTCTGCCTGCAGCGACTCGTTGGCTCGGTGGAGGTCGTCGATCAGGAACGCCAGAGACGTGGTGTCGATCCCGACGAGGCTTCGCTCGACCTCGGCCTCGCTTCGAATCTGAACGGTGGCGACGAGCGCCACGAGCAAGGCGATCAGCCAGACGCTGGCGGCGCCGCCCGATGTGCTGCGACGCGGCGAAAGTCTAGGACGCGCTGACATCAGGTATTCGCAGGCTTGAGTCGTAGGCCGGCAGCAGCAGGTCGGGGCTGCCCAAGAACGTGAGGTGGAGCTGGAACTGCACCTGTCTCGCCCGGATGTCCGCGAGCGCTGATGAGTCGTCGAGCGCGGCAGCCATCCGGTTGCGATCGCCAACGGCCGTGACCTTGATGGGGGACGACAGCGGTGGACCCTGGTCGATGATGACCTGGCCCGCCGAACCCGAGTAAGCCGTCAGCGGGGTGATCCGCCGCCCGTTGACGGAGACGCCCTCGGCGCCCTGAGCGAAGAGCAGGTTCACGACGTCCTGCACGTCCTGGTAGTTCACCAGGTAGCCGGGCTGCCCACCGGTGTCCGGTCCCGGCACGCCGTTGGCCAGCCTGACTTCGACGCCTGGGCCGTGCATGGCGGTGAGCCCGGCGTGAGCGCGCAGGTCGGCGACCTGGTTGCGCAGTGCTTGAGTCGCAGCGGAACGGCCGGCCGCCTCAGTTTCCAGGTTGTCGATCTGGGCGCGTAGGGCGGCGATCTTGCTGCGAGCGTCGGCGTTGGTCGCCTCGAGGTCCCGCACGCTGCGCACGAGCGCCTGGTAGCGCGCGACCTGGTTGGAGGGGATCAGCAGCTGTGCCTTGACCTGTCCGGCGACGAGGAAGCCGGTGGTCAGCGCCACCACAGCGACCACGACGATGCTGAGCATCTGCCGACGCGTCATTTGACGCAATTGTGCGGCCCGCGGTGCGCGGCCTGGAGTAGCATCGGAGGTCCTAAATGGCGGTCGAAACCCGCGCCTCCGCCTTCCAGACCGCTCAGCGGCGGTTTGACGCCGCGGCCGACGTGATCGGGCTCTCGGATGATGCCCGCCTCGGCCTTCGTGACGTCAAACGCGAGCTGACGGTGCACTTCCCGGTTCGTATGGACGGGGGGTCGGTGCACGTGTTCACTGGCTGGCGCGTGCAGCACAACATCAGCCGCGGCCCTGCCAAGGGCGGCATTCGCTACCACCCCGACATCACTCTCGACCTCGTGAAGGCCCTCGCAATGTTGATGACGTGGAAGTGTGCTGCGGTCGGGCTTCCTTACGGAGGAGCCAAGGGCGCCGTGGCATGCGACCCGAGCAAGCTGTCGTCCAACGAGCTCGAGCATCTGACCCGCCGCTACGCGACTGAGATCGCGATCCTCATCGGCCCCGAGAAGGACATCCCGGCTCCGGACATGGGCACGAACCCGCAGGTGATGGCCTGGATCATGGACACGATCTCGATGCACTCAGGCCACTCGGTGACGGCCTCGGTGACCGGCAAGCCGGTCGACGTCGGCGGTTCCGAAGGGCGCGTCGACGCGCCGGGGCGGGGTGCCACCTACCTCACGCTCGAAGGCCTCAAGTATCTCCACGTCGACGACGAGACCCCGACCGTCGCGGTGCAGGGTTACGGCCAGGTTGGGCGATCGACGGCACGGCTGCTCGCAGAGGCGGGTCTCAACGTCGTCGCGGTCAGCGACTCCAGGGGCGGCGTGTACAACCCGAAGGGTCTCGACCTCGCCGCGCTCGATGAGCACCGGCAGGTGCGCGGCGGCGTCAGCGGTTTCAAGAAGGCGGACAACATCACCAACCCCGAGCTGCTCGAGCTGCCCGTCACTGTGCTCGTGCCGGCTGCGGTGCAGGACCAGATCACCGAGGAAAACGCCGGTCGGGTTCGTGCGCGAATGATCACGGAAGGAGCCAATGCGGCGGTCTCTCCGGAGGCAGACCCGATTCTCCACGACCGGAACATCTTCCTGGTCCCGGACATCATCGCTAACGCGGGCGGGGTGATCGTCTCGTATTTCGAGTGGGTGCAGGACCTGCAGGCCTTCTTCTGGGAGGAAGAGGAGATCAACACCAAGCTGCACCACGTCATCACTCGCGCCTTCTACGAGATCCTCCACACCTCGGTCAACAAGCGGATCGACATGAGGCTGGCCGCCTACGCCCTGGCCGTTCAGCGGGTGGCCAACGCGACGACGGTCCGAGGCATATACCCATAAAGGCGCGGGGGGATCAGGATCCCCCCGCGGAGCCCCCCTTTGGCATTTGGGTTGCCAGGAGACGCAACTGTCGAGCCTGGGGACGCCCGGAATAATCCGGGCTTCAGCTCCACTGCTCTAGATTGATTGCTTGTGACTCCGGCTCGTCCAAACCGCGTCCTCGTCACTGGGGTCTCCAACCCACTTGGCGCTGAAGTTGCGCGCCGGCTCGCTCCACAGGTGCCCTTCCTGTTCGGATGCGATGTACACGACCCCATCAGCGCCCTTGAGGAGATGGACTTCGTCCACGCC
>DATHDR010000193.1:0-8901 GCA_035318965.1 Verrucomicrobiia bacterium
GCCCTTGACCGGCGCCGTCGCTTCGGCGGCGACTGATCGCAACGCGGCCAGCGGGTCTCCTGTGCGCAGCTCGAGGGGCTTGGGCTCGAAGCCGATGAAGGAGTAGCGCGCCAGGTGCTCACCTCCCTCGACGCTCTCGAGGAGGAAGCCAGGCGTGCCCGGAGGGCACAGCAGCGAGTAAGCGCGGACCGGGGTGAGCATGTCGGCCAGGACCTCCCGGTACACCGGGATAAGGGCATGGTCCTTGGCGAGAACCCGGGCTTCGTCCCGGGTTGGCGTGCACTCTCTCATCTGGTTCCTCTCATCTCGTCTCTGCCGCGCGACTCACTTCGGCCGCGCCGGATGCAAAACCTTATCAGAAAGCTATTTCTTCGCCGCCTTCGCCGCCTTCATATCGCGCTTCACTTCGCGCGCGTGCGCCATCGATTCAGGCGAGTCCACGTCCGCCACCGTGTGCCAGCTGGCGGCGTGCTTCTCCCAGCCCTCTGGCTTTACGCCGAACCTCTTGGCCAGGATGGCGATCAGGATCTTGACCTTCATGTCACCAAAGCCCGGCAGCTTCTTGATCCGGGCCGCCAGGTCGTCGCCGTCACGGGCGGCCTTCCACACCGAACCGGCGTCGCCTCCGTACTCCTCGACGATCACCTTGCTGAGCGCCTGGACCCGGCCGGCCATGCTGCCAGGGAACCGATGTAGCGCGGGGCGCTCCCGAAACACGGCGTTCAGCCTGTCAGGGTCCATGGACGCGATCTTCCGCACGTCGAGATGTCCGAGCCTGCGCTGCAGCTCATAGGGGCCGGCGAACGCCTTTTCCATCTTGACCTGCTGGTCGAGCACCAGGCCGATCAACAAGGCAAGCGGGTCAGTTTCGAGGAGCTTGTTGGCGGCCGGGTCATCGGTCCAGGCGATCGGCATGTACAGACTCTAGTGCAACCTGCCATGTAGCCTGAGCCGTTATATCCAACGTGTCGACGGTGCCTGACGGGGGGCAGGAAACGTACGCGCCGGGCTCGCGGGAGGACTTCGATCGCCTCTACCGGAGCGCCTATCCGCGTGTGTACCGCACGCTGGCCGCCATCCTCGGTGACGCGGCCGAAGCCGAGGATTGCGCTCAGGATGCCTTCGTCAAGGCATACCAGGCATGGAAGCGCTGGCGGCCCGACGCCCCGGCTGAGGCCTGGGTCCACCGGATTGCGGTCAACCGGGCGATCTCGTACCGGCGGAGGGCGCGGCTCCGCACCCTCGGCGAGCTCCTGCGCCGGCTGGGCAAGCCCGCGGGAAGTACCGACCCCTCGCACGTCGCGACCCGGCCTGACATTCTGACCGCGCTTCGGTCAATACCTCCCAAGCTCGCTGCAGCTATCGTGCTGCGTCACTACCACGGCTACAACAACCGCGAGATCGCGGCTGCGCTGGGTGTATCGGAGCGCACGATCGGGACCCGCTTGAGCCAGGCTTCAGCGCGCCTGCGAGATTTGCTCGGAGAATCTGCCGCCCCCGGCTTCTCACTTGAGGCTCCGGCCGCGTTGTCTTCTGAGCAGGACACGAGTAGTTATGCGAAGCACTGATCACGATCCCATCGGACCGGGTTTTGAGTGGCGCCTGAGGGCCGCCCTCAACCGGGTCACGCCACCGTCACCCTCACGGCCGCGATATCAAACAGCGCGGGCTGGTGGCCGGCCGCTTCGTCTTGCGCCCTTCGCGCTGGCGACCGCCGGCATCGCTCTCTTAGCGTTGAGCGCCACCGCAGCGACAGGCAGCCCTAACCCCAGGGTGTGGACAGAGCGCGCCACGACGACGATCGAGTCGGTCGGGCATGCGCCCGCGACCGTGCCCAGCCCCGAACCAAGTCCGAACAAGTCACCAGAGTCACAGCAGCGCGCACCAGCCGTGCCGTCCACTCACAAACCTGAGGACCATGCCTCGCCCAATCCACAACCGTCGGACCACCCTGAGGAGTCGCCGCGGCCCGAACCCACCGAAACATCCGGCGGCGACGATCATTCCGGGTCTGGATCTGGTTCGAGCTCGACCAGCCCCTCGCCAAGCCCCTCCCCGACACCCAAACCCAACGACCACGACGATTAGCGTGACTTCCGACTTCCCTGCGCATAGGCGTTGCTAGGCATTCAGTACCGTCAACCAAGGAGGACAAGCGTGCCGAAAAACAACATGTTCAAGATCGGGGTCGCCACGGCCGCCGCCGCGGTGGGCGCCATCCTCGCGATCACATCCGTATTCGCACACACAGCGCCGAGCACCAGCGGTCGCTCGGTGGTCGGCACCCTGGTGAACGCGGCGCACGCCGCGAGCTTCCCGCTCTTGGCCAACGAAGCGGCTCCTAACACCCTCTCGGACGAGCAGGCGCAGGACGAAGAAGAGGCGGCCGAGCTGGCAGCCAAGATCGCTGCCGAGCAGCAGGAGCTCGCCGCGCAGAAGGCTGAGCAGGCTGCCGAAGCCGCAGCGGAAGCCGCGGAAGCGGCGGAGACTGACGAGGACGCCGCCGAGGTCGAGGACGCCGACAACGACACCGAACAGAAAACCGAGCACCACGACGGCGGCGATCACGAAAGCGACTGACGCCGGGCGTTGAAGCACTAGAGCCGGGCCTCTGGCCCGGCTCTTCCTATTTCCGCCTCTGTACGAACTCGAAACCGAAGCGGCCCTTCACACACAGGTGACCGGCGGTGACGCTGTGGTCCAACGGCGAAGTCACCTTGACGATCGAGTTGTCCTGGACGTGAAGCTCGAGCATGCATCCCACCCCGCAGTACGGGCACACCGTCTCGGTCATGGTCTGCTGTGATTCGTCCCACGTTCCCGCCTGGCGCATGTCGTACTCACTCTTGAACATGAGCGCTCCGGTCGGACACACGCCGATGCAGTTGCCGCAGTAAACACAGGCGGACTCAGGCAGCGGGGTAGTGAACTCGGTTGAAATGTGCGCGTCGAAACCGCGGCCCGCAACGCCGATGGCGAATGTGTTCTGGGCATCCACGCCGCATGCCTCCACGCACTTGTAGCAGAGGATGCAGCGCGAGTAGTCGCGCACGTAGAGGTCGTTGTCGATCTTCACGGGCTGGGCGACGGTTGCAACGTTCGAACCGAACCGCTCCGGGGCTGCGCCATATCGAGCCATCCACCCGTGCACCTGGGGTGAGCAAAGCGACATGTCGACTGATGACGCGAGGAGCTCGAGCACCAGACGGCGACTGTGACGAACCCTTTCCGAGTCCGTAAGGATCTTCATCCCGGCTTCGACCTTGCGTGAGCACGCCGGCACGAGCACGCGCGCGCCTTCCAGCTCCACGACGCAGACACGGCACACGTTGACCGGCGTCAGCGTCTCGAGCTGGCACAGCGTCGGCGTGTCGATGCGAAACTGGCGGCAGGCGTCGAGGATGGTCGTGCCCTCGAGCACCTCCAGCTCCTGCCCGTCGATGCTCACCTTCACGAACCTCTTCGGCAAGCCCACGAAAATCCTTTCCGCCATCTAGACCACCCTGAGCTGGATGACCGCTGAGTTGATGGCGTTGGCGGCAGTCTGGCCCAGACCGCAGATCGATGCATCGCGCATCGCCTGCGCAATGTCGGTGAGCAGCGTGATGTCAGAATCGTCGCGGCGGTCCGCCGCCAGCAGCCGGTGAAGGACCTCTTCCTGCCGCACTGTGCCGACGCGGCACGGCACGCATTGACCGCACGATTCGTCTCGGAAGAAGCGCGCGATGCGCAAAAGGGTTTGCTTGAGGTCGGCCGTGTCGTCCAGCACGATCACCGCGCCAGACCCGAGCGTCGCGCCGATGGCCCGCGTGCCCTCGAAGCTCAGCGGCACATCCAGCTGCTGCTCGGTCACAAACGAACCCGCGGCTCCACCCAGCAGCACCGCCTGCAGCTTCCTGCCTTCGCGGAGACCGCCGGCAAGGTCGATCAGCGCGCGCAGCGTGGTGCCCATCGGCACCTCATACAGTCCCGGCTCGCGCACATGACCCGAAAGGCAGAAAAGACGCGTGCCGGTGGAATCCTGCGTGCCCGTGGCTGCAAAGGCGGCCGCGCCGCCGGCGACGATGTCCAGCACGTTGACCAGAGTCTCGACGTTGTTGACCAGGGTCGGCTTGCCGAAAAGGCCGGCCTGGACTGGAAATGGCGGTTTGTTCCGTGGCTCCCCACGCTTTCCTTCGATCGAGTTGAAGAGCGCCGTCTCCTCCCCGCAGATGTAGGCGCCTGCACCGCGCCGCACCTCTATGTCCACCTCGAGAAGTCCATGGGCACGCGCCTGTTTGATGGCGTTTTCGATCCGATGCCTCGCGAGCGGATACTCGCCTCGAACGTACAGGTAGCCCTTTTCGCAGCCGGTGGCAAAGGCGGCGATCGTCATGGCTTCAATGACAGCGAACGGATCGCGTTCCAACAGCTCTCGGTCCTTGAACGTCCCCGGCTCTGACTCGTCCGCGTTGCAGACCAGATAGTGAGGATGGATTGGCGCTTTCGCCACCGAGTCCCACTTGCGCCCAGTCGGAAACGCCGCGCCTCCCCGGCCAAGGAGCCTTGCCTCTGTCACCTCGCCGATCACCCCTTCAGAGCCGAGCTCCTTTGCACGACGCAGGGCTGAATAACCTCCGTGCTCGAGGTAGCTGTCGATACTCTCGGGATCGATTACGCCGACCCGCCGCAAAAGTCTCCCCCTCCGCATCGGGGAGAGGGGCTTAAGCTGGCTCGGCGGCCATGCTCCCCCGCCCAGGATCTCCTTCGCGGCTTCGACGGTGATCGGCGCGACCTGCAGCTCCTCATGGTCTGCGCCGGCGCGTTCGACGAGCGCCGCCGGAGCACGGTCACAGAGTCCGAGGCACGGGCTGCGATGCCAGGTCTTCCCCGCGGGGCCCACCGACTGCTCGAGCGCCGAGCACAGCTCGTCCGCCCCGGCGCATTTGCAGGCGATGTCGTCGCAGACGTGGAGCGCAAGCGCAGGCCGCTCCTCGAGGGCAAAGCGTCCGTAGAAGCTGACCACGCCATACGCCTCAGCCGGCGGAATGGACAGCCTCCGGCACGCGTACTCCAACGCGCCGCGGCTCACCCAGCCGACGCGGTCCTGGACGGCGTGGAGCACGGGAAGCAGCAGCGGCCTCTGCGCGCGGGCGGCGTGTCCGCCGAACGCGATGTGGTCGTCCCCCGGTTGGCGCGCGCCCCCTTCCCACAACGAGGACGGGTCGCCCAGCACGGAATCGACCGCCGTGATCTCCTCAGCGGCCGCCGGCCCCCCGGTGGTCCGGATGTCCACTAAGCCCTGGCGCCTGCAGCCAGCTTGTCGATCCTGATCGCGCTCGCCTTGAACTCGGCAGTGCCCGATTTCGGGTCGGTCGCGTCGATGGTGAGGATGTTCGTCGCCACCTGGTCCGGAAAGTGAAGCGTGAGAAACGCGAGACCAGGCCTGAGCGAGGCTTCGAAGCGGACCGGCACCTCGACCGATCCGCGACGCGAGCTGGCCATGACCCTCTCGCCGTCCTGAATGCCGAAGCGCTGCCCATCCGCCGGCGAGATCAGAAGCGCCTCTTTGCGGCGCAGGGGAGAGGTGTACTCGTTGGTCTGCACGCCGGTGTTGAACGAATCGAGCCGCCTGCCGGTCGTGAGTCGGATGGGAAACTCCTCGGTCAACCGGTCGACGGGTGGGTCGTGCTCGACCGCATGAAGCGGAGCTCGCGGCCCTTCGAGCGGACCTCTCCAGAGCCGCTCGTGTAGGAACTGCGTGCCCGGGTGTGATTCGTCGGGGCACGGCCACTGGATGCCGCCGAGCTCTTCGAGCCGCCGGTATGACATGCCGGCGTGCATCGGCGAAAGGCTGCGGCACTCGTCCCACACCTGCTCAGCGGTCGGCCGGCCCCAATCGCAGCCGAGGCGTTGGGCGAGGTCACAGATGATGTCGACATCGTCGCGCGCGAGGGCCGGCGGTTCCAGCGCGGCGCGCACGCGCTGCACCCGGCGCTCGCTGTTCGTGACGGTTCCTTCCGACTCGGCCCAGCCTGCCGCAGCCGGAAGGACGACGTGGGCGAGCTCAGCAGTCTGGGTCAGGAAGATGTCCTGGACGACCAGGTGCTCGAGACCGCTGAGCAGGCGCACCGCTCGCGTCTGGTCCGCCTCGCTGCGCGCGGGGTTCTCGCCCACGATGTACGCCGTCGTCAATTCGCCGTGCTCCATCGCCTCGAACATCTCGCTGAGGTGATAGCCCTTCTTGGTGGGAAACTGTGCCCCGCCCCACGCCTTCGAGAACTTGGCATGGATCCCCGGATCCTGGAGATCCTGGAACCCGGGCAGGCGGGCCGGAATCGCGCCCATGTCGCCGCCACCCTGGACATTGTTCTGGCCACGAAGGGGGTTGAGGCCGCACCCGTAGCGGCCCACCTTTCCCGTGAGCAGGGCCAGGTTGATGAGCGCAAGCACGTTGTCGGTCGCGTTGTGATGCTCGGTGATGCCAAGCGTCCAGCAGATCATCGCCTTGTCGGCGCGCGCGTACTCGAGCGCGACGTCCCTGATCGCGTAGCCGGGCACTCCCGTCTCCTTCTCCGCAACCTCCAGCGTGTAGGCCTCGACGCAGCGGGCGAAGTCCTCATAGCCGGTGGTCGCGCGCTCTATGAATTCTTTGTTCGCGAGGCCTGCGTGGATGATGACGCGCGCCATCGCATTGGCCAGCGCGATGTCGCTGCCAACGTCGATGCCGAGCCAGACGTCGGCCCACTCACCGGAGCTGGTGCGCCGGGGGTCGACCGCAACGAGCCGCGCTCCGTTGTGCACGCCGCGCAGGAGGTGATGGAAGAAGATCGGATGCGTCTCGCGAGCGTTCGAGCCCCACAGGATGACGAGGTCAGTCTCCTCAGCTTCGCGGTACGACGAGGTGCCTCCTCCGGCTCCGAACACTGTCGCCAGACCGGCGACGCTTGGAGCGTGTCAAGTCCGGTTGCAGCTGTCGATGTTGTTGCTGTGCATGACGGCGCGCGTGAACTTCTGAGCCATGAAGTTCATCTCGTTGGTCGTCTTGGAGCAGCTGAACATCCCGAACGCGTTCGGGCCCTTGTCCCTGGCGGTCGCGAACCCTTCCGCGGCCCGCTGGAGCGCCTCCTCCCACGAAACGGGACGCAATTGCCCGCCTTCTCTGACCAGCGGTTCGGTCAAGCGGATGAGGCCGTCACCCATGAGAACGACAATATAGGAGCGTGGTTGAGCCGGCGGGGAGCTTAGCTGTCTGGTGCCGCCGACAATCCATGCCGCTCGGTCACACCGACCACCTCGGCGTCGCAACCGATCTTGCGCGCTAGCTTTCGTGCGGGACCTGCGCTCGGGTCCAGTGAAGGCCGCCGTCATCGGTGAAGGCCAACCCGTTGCCCCCCGGCGCTGTCAGCGAAGCCGGTACTGAAACCGAGACCCAGGCATGCTCGGGATCAAGGATGTAGAGGTTCGGGCGATACATCCAATCGGGTAGCGTGCTGTTGACCTCGGTCCATGTCTGCCCGCCGTCCGAGGATTTGTACAAGCTCGTACTTCCCATCGCCCACCATTCCGACGCGTCCTGGTAAGCGACCGCTGCTGACGGTGGCCGGACGTAGCGCCAGGTGCCGCCGCCGTCGAATGACGTCAAGGTAGAAGGTGCCGGGTCACCATCGCGTAACACGTGGGCGACCACGCCGGCATGCGGTAGGAGCTCCACGCTGGACTGAAAGTACGAATTGGGGTCCCACGAGCCGCCCGCCGGCGAGGGCAGGTCGTGCCGGTGCCACCTCTGGCCGCCGTCGCTGGAGGAATAGACGTGCGGAGGACCCGAGTCGACTCCGGTCATCCAGGCTTCGGTCGGGAGTCGCAAGCGCAGGGCAGACGCGTCCTGCGGCGGGGCGGGAAGAGGTTGCCAGCTCGAGCCCGCGTCGCGGGTCACGTACAGATCGTTTCCCGATGTCAGCAGCCAGCCATAGTCCTTGTCGGTGAAAGTGACCACCTCGACGTTAGGGTCGGGGACGGCGAGCTGATCCCAGTGCGCGCCGCGGTCAGCCGTGCGAAACAGCAGCTCTTTCGACGGTCCCCGAAGCAACATGAAGCAGTGGGCCTGGTCCACCGCCTGGAGTGGAAGCGCGCCGTAGCCGAAGAATGCGTCGCTCAGCGAGAGTTGCTTCTCCCACTGCCTGCCGCGATCGACAGTTCGGAATATGGTGAGGCGGCTGGCTGTAAATGCGGTGCCAGATGTCATATCCATCGCCCATCCCTCGGTTGGGGACATGAAGCTGTAGGTCACGAAATCGCGGGTGACCAGCAGCGGGTTGTCGGACGCGGAAGCAGGCTGCGGTTTCGACGACTGGGCTGAATACAAGAAGGCGAGCCCCGCCCCCACGATCGAGATCGCAGCCAGGGCGATCAGCGCGGTTGCCCGGGTGCGGCGCGGCAAGGACTGTTCGGTATCCACCTTTGAACAGTCTCTACTACACCTCTCGCTTGACTGGCTGCGCTCGACGATCTACCCTCGAACCAAATACGGGCAAGGGGGCAGAAATCCATGAGCTGGAAGCTTGAAGGGTCCTATTTCGAGAACTGCAACTGCGACTGGGTTTGCCCTTGCACCATCTCCAGCTTCGCATCGGCGGCCACAGGCGACCGCTGCCAGGTCGTCCTGAACTACCACGTGCGCCGAGGAGAGATCGACGGCGTTGACGTCAGCGGCCGCAGCGTATCCGTCGTCGCAGACTCGCCGAAGAACATGCTCGACGGCGGCTGGCGTGTCGGCGTGATCATCGACGACAAGGCGTCGAAGGAGCAGGTTGACAAGCTCACCGGGGTCTTCGCGGGCCAGATGGGTGGGCCGATGGCAAACCTGGCTCCCCTGATCGGACAGGTCCTTGGCGTCGAGCAGCATCCAATCGAGTACAAGGA
>DATHDR010000194.1:0-3928 GCA_035318965.1 Verrucomicrobiia bacterium
TTGAACGCCCAATAATGATGTTGTGCAGATCCGGATTGAAGCCTTCGACCTCCCGGGAAACTCCTGTGGCCCTGGCCCTGACTCGTCGGGCGGGTTTCAGAACATCCATGTAGGGGTCCGACGCCGGAACCGACGAGACACACCGCTTGGCCTCGTTCGGGGCGATGCGTCATCTGCCACGCGGACCGCGGATTGTGATGCCGTCACATCGCCGAACGGGCTCGACCTCAAGGGTCCACACATACAGGGTCCGCCGGGTGGCCGGTTCATCTTGTGGTTCGATGCGATCCCTCCCCTTGTGATCGAGAACGCAATGAAGCTGGGTCTGCTCGTCGGGCGTCTCGGCTTGACCGATCCCAAAGGAAATCCCTTGTGCGCTGCCGTGCGGCCTCCTGTGATCGAATGGTCAGCCGCGGCTGCGGGGTTCGATGCCTGAGCGTGTACGCGGTCCGATAGTGATCGTCGGCACCGGTTTGGCTGGAGGTAACGCGGCCAAGGAGCTGCGGAAGCAGGGTTATGCCGACGAGCTGTTGATTCTCACGGAGGAGCCCAGCTTCCCGTTTGGACGGCCACCTCTGACCAAGGGTTACCTGCGTGGAGAGGAGGACCTGTCGGGCTGGATGGTCGCACCGGCCGACTGGTACAGAGCGAATCATGTTCAAGTCGTGCCGGCGAGAGTTTCACGGGTGGACCCCAAGGCCAAGCAGGTGAAATTGGAAGACGGGAACGCCATCAGCTATGAACGGTTGTTGCTCGCCACCGGCGGCCGAAACCGACGCTTTGACGTCCCAGGGTCAAGCCTCCCAGGTGTTCACCAGCTCCGGACGATTGCCGAATGTGACGCGATCAAACGCGCCGCGAAACCCGGTGCTCGGGCTGTTGTGGTGGGTTCGGGTTTCATCGGCTCGGAGGTGGCAGCGTCCTTGCGCCAGCTTGGGTTGAAGGTGACCTCGGTCATGCGCGGGAGAGGGCCGCTCGATGCAGTCCTCGGTGCCCAGGTGGGAGCCGTGTTTGCCGCAATACACCGCGCAGCCGGAATCGAGTTGATGGTCGAAGACGAGGTGGTCAAATTCGAGGGGTCATTACATGTCGAGCGTGTCGTGACGAAGAAGGGACGGCGAATTGCGTGCGACCTCGCGATCGTGGCAGTCGGGATCGAACCAAATGTCGAAATCGCCAAAGGCTCCGGCGTTGCAACCAGGGACGGAATCCTGGTCGATGCCGGCTGCCGCACCAATGTGGCCCGCATCTTCGCCGCAGGTGACGTGGCCAACCACCTTCATCCGATCTTCGGACGCGTGAGAGTCGAGCACTACAACAATGCTGAAAAGATGGGTGCCGCGGCCGCAAGGTCGATGCTGGGTTCGCGGACCGCATACCGCTACATGCACAGTTTATGGAGCGATCAGTTCGAGCACAAGCTCGAATACATCGGCCATGCTCGCAGGTGGGATCGCTTCATAGTCAGGGGCTCCCTTGACGAGCGCAAGTTCGTTGGCTTTTATCTGCAGGCCGGCAAGCTTCGTGCGGCGGTCGGACTAAACCGCGGTGGCGACCCAGAGCAAGATAAAGACGGCGAGCTGGCGATGGCGGGTCGCCTGATCGCCCAAGGCGCGCATCCCTCTCTGAAACTGCTCGCGGACGAAAACGCAGCTCTCTAATGAGGTGACTGGCTGATCAGCACCATGCCGGCGATCCCTGCGACGTAAAGAACGAGCACTAACAGCGAGTCCGGGCCCAGCCGCAGGTATTGCTTCTTGGGGCGGATGACCAACCCTGCGATGTACACAGCCGTCAGCAGGATTCCCAGAACGGCAAGGAAGGCGTCGGTCTTGGCGGCGCTGCCGAGCACGGATTGGCCTGCGAGTAGGGTCGCGGGAAAGAAGAGCACCGGCAGGAAAGCGTTGCCGCCAAAGATGTCGCTGACCGCGAGCTCGAAATCCTCGATGCGGACGGCGGCGAGGCCGGTGGAAAGCTCGGGGAGTGCGGTCGCCGCCGCGAGCACAGTCCCGCCGAAGACCGCGCCGCTCACGTGGATCTGCGTAGCGATCGCGCTGCCGCTCTCCTCTACTAGAACCCCTGCGACCAGCGTCACCAACCCCGCGCCCGCAAAGATGCTGAGGGTCACCCCGGTCGATCGCGGCTTGCGTGCTTTCGCCCGACGTCGGGCGCCTGCGTCCGGCGCCGCTCCACCGGTGGCCTTCCACGGGAGGTTCTTGCTGGCGCTCCAGACGATGTAGAGGCCCCCGATCCAGAGCAGGACAATGAGCAACGCGCTGGGGTCGATGCGGGCTACAACGACCCCTTTGGGGAGCAGGATCGCTCCAATCGCCACCGCCAGCACGGCGATCACCAGCGTTCCTTCGAGCACCTGCACCAGGGACGCGGTGACGTTTGTCAGTGGGCGGCGGGGGACGCCGAACCCGTCGAGCGCCACGAGGACGAGGGTCTGGATGGCGATGCCGCCCAGGATGTTGCCCGTGGCGATGTCGAAGTTGTGCTGGACCGCCGCCGCGCTGACGATCGCGATCTCCGGCAGGTTGGTGGCGAACGCCAGCAGGATCAGCCCGCCCAGCGCTTCCCCGAGTCCAAAGCGGGAATCGATCTCGTCGGTGGTCCTCGAAAGCTGGATGCCGGCGAACCAGATCGCAAACGCTGAGGCGATGAACACCCCTGCGAGGACCGGGAGGGCGACATGCGTCATCAGGTGGAGCGCGGCGCTGCGGCGCCACCCGCCATCAGAGTCCTCTAGGACATCGCGGGGACTCGCGGCAGCTCTTCGATTGCGGCGTCGATCCTCGATTGGGCCAGCTCGATGTCCTCGAGCTTGCCTGCGAAGTAGGCGTCGTACGCAGACATGTCGAAGTGCCCGTGTCCTGAGAGCCCGAACAGGATGGTCCGTTTTTCACCCGCCTCTCGCGCTGCGGCAGCCTCCTCGGCTACAGCACGCAGGGCGTGGGCAGCTTCAGGGGCGGGAAGGAAGCCTTCCGACCGCGCGAAACGAACGGCCTCGGCGAAGACCTCCTGCTGCTTGTAGGCGCGAGCCTCCACCACGCCCTTGTCGACGAGAAGGCAGAGCGACGGAGCGTCGCCGTGGTAACGGAGGCCGCCCGAGTGGATCCGGTCGGGCACGAAACTGTGGCCGAGGGTGAACATCTTCACGACAGGGCCCAGGCCGACGGCGTCCCCGAAGTCGTAGGCGTACACACCTCGCGTGAGAGTCGGGCACGCAGCCGGCTCCGCGGCGACAAAACGGGTCTTCGGGTGCTTGCCCTTCAGCTTCTCGCCGATGAAGGGATAGGTGAGGCCGGCGAAATTGGAGCCTCCGCCGACACACGCGATGACCACATCCGGGTAATCTCCGGCCATCTCCATCTGCTTTTGCGCCTAGCCCGATCACCGTTTGATGCAGAAGTACGTGATTGACCACCGAGCCGAGCGAGTATTTGGCGTCATCGTGCGTGGCGGCGTCTTCGACCGCCTCGGAGATGGCGATGCCCAGGCTGCCGGGGGAGTCGGGGTCGTCCGCGAGGATCCCGCGGCCGGCATTCGTCAGTTTCGTCGGTGACGCATAGACGGTTGCGCCCCAGGTCTCCATCATCGCCCGGCGATATGGCTTCTGCTCGTACGAGATCTTGACCATGTACACGGTCACCTCGAGGCCGAACAGGGCGCCGGCAAACGCCAGCGCTGAGCCCCACTGACCGGCGCCGGTCTCGGTCGTCAGCCGCTTGACGCCTTCCTTGGAGTTGTAATACGCCTGAGGCACGGCGGTGTTCGGCTTGTGCGATCCGGCCGGCGAGACCCCTTCGTACTTGTAGTAAATGTGCGCCGGCGTGTCCAGGGCCTTCTCGAGGCGCTCGGCCCGATACACAGGGCTTGGCCTCCAGATGCGGTAGATGTCGCGCACTTCCTCCGGGATGTCTAT
>DATHDR010000195.1:0-4405 GCA_035318965.1 Verrucomicrobiia bacterium
CGGAAACGCCACGGAGGTGGACTGGAGCTGCGACGGTCAGACGGTCCAGTCCGGAGTCTGTCAGCAGGACGACCACACCGCGTGCGTCCGCATCCGCGTTGGCACGACTAACCAGGCCTTCATGAACGAGCCGGGCGACCCTCCGGGTCATGCCGGAGCGGGAGATGAGGGCCCGGTCCGCCAGTTCCGTCATCCGTAGCGAACCACCAGCGACCGCCAGCTGAGCGAGCACATCGTAGTCGGCCAGGGCCAGACCGGTCTTGCTTTCGAGATCCGTCTCGAGCTGGCGCAGGAGAGCGGCGTGGGCCCGGAGCAGTGCGCTCCACGCCTGCAATCCGCGCTTGCCCGGCACCTCCCTCGCCAGGATCCGATCGAAGCGAGAAGCGGCGTCAGGTTCCGAAAGTACTTGCATATGCAATCACCTGCCTGTAAAGTATTTGTAGTTGCAAGTATATCGATGCCGGGAGGGAGCTTGCGGATGATCAACGAAATTGAAGTCGACCCGAATGGGTCGCTGAGCCAGCGCTGGGGCACCGCGGCGGACGACGCCCGCGTGAAAAGGACAATGGCCGCCCTCGAGGCGCATGGAATCAGCGTCCTCCGTGCGTCGGACGCAGCCGCGGCAAAGCGAATTGTCCTTGACCTCATCCCCGATGGCTCCCAGGTGCACCAGGGAGCCTCGCAATCGCTCGACGAGATCGGCATCACCGACGAGATCGAAAAGTCCGGTCGCCACGAGCCGATCCGCCCGCGGATCTGGAGCATGGATCGCAAGACCCAGGGCGACGAGATTCGCCGCCTGGGTGCGGCGCCGGACTTCATGCTCGGTAGCGTCCACGCGGTTACCGAGACCGGGTCGCTGCTCGCGGCCTCGATGAGCGGCAGCCAGCTCGGGCCTTATGTCAGCGGCGCCGGACGAGTCATCCTCGTCGCGGGGACGCAGAAAATCGTGTCGGACCTCGAGGAAGGTCTGCGGCGCATCGACGAGTACGCCTACCCACTCGAGGACGCCCGCGCCCAGGCTGCGTATGGCATACGGAGCGCCGTGAACAAGGTTGTGGTCATCAACCGCGAGATCACTCCTGGGCGCATCACCGTGGTGTTGGTCGACGAGGTGCTCGGCTTCTAAAGTGGCCTCGACAGAAGGACACCAGACCACATCAGCCGTAGCAATCCCCAAAGCGACGCTGGGTGTTGGGATCATTGGAGTCAGCCCAGTCAGGGGCTGGGCGTCCGTCGCCCACATCCCGGCGCTGCGCGCGCTGCCGAACTACGAGATTCGGGCACTCGGCGCGCACAGCGCCGAATCGGCGCGCGCCACAGCCGAGGTGTTTGGGGGCACCGCGGTCTTCTCAGACCACGCGCAGCTGGTGACCCGACCAGACATCGACGTCGTCGCCATTACGGTCAAGGTCCCGCGCCATCGAGAGCTCGTCTCCGCCGCACTTGCCGCAGGGAAGGCCGTCTACTGCGAGTGGCCACTAGGCCGCGACCTCGATGACGCGCGAGCGATGGCCGCGCTCGCCGCCAAGCTGGGGGTGCGCACGATCGTCGGGTTGCAGGCCCGCCAGTCCCCGGCGATCGAGTTCGTCCAACAGCTGCTCCGAGATGGATACGTCGGCGAAGTCCTGTCAACGACCATGGTCGGGCTGTCGATCCCGGGCGACGTCGTGGGGCTGCCCAACGCCTACATGCTCGACAAGACAAATGGGGCCAACCTGCTCACGGTCCCCGTCGGCCACAGCCTGGACATTCTGAATTACGTGCTGGGCGAGTTCGCCGACCTGTCAGCCGTGGCGGATGTTCGCAGGTCGCTGATCACCATCGAAGAGACCGGGGAGCAGATCGTGAAAACGGCGGCCGACCAGGTCGCGGTGATCGGCACCCTCACGTCCGGGGCGACCGCCAGCGTCCACATCCGTGAGGCAGTCGCCGGCGGTACCGGGTTCTTATGGGAGATCAACGGAACCGACGGAACGCTCCGGATCACGGCTGACGCCGCGCTCCCTGAAATCTTTCCCCTGACCGTCGCCGGAGCTCGGGGGCGGAACGAGCCCGCCGAGCTTGCTATCCCAACGGCACTGACACAGAAATGGCCCTCGCTCGCGAGCCTGGAAGGAGCGCCTGCCTTCAACGTCGCTCGTGCCTACGCCGCTTTCGCGGCAGACATCGACAACGGGACTCACACCGTGCCGGACTTCGCCGACGCCGTGCGGCGCCACGAGGTCATCACCGCCATCGAGGGGTCCGCGGCATCAGGGAAACGCGTGAAGGCGTGAAGCCGAGGGTTCAAGTCCCGACCCCCTCGACAAAGGTCCCTTATCTGAACTGGCGAACAAAAAGGCTGGTTGTTGACGGCACACGTCATCGCTCGACTCTGATGCTCGCGCTGCTTTGCGCGGCGCAGTTCATGCTGATCCTGGACATCGCGATCGTCAACGTGGCGCTGCCCTCGATGCAACGTACTTTGGGTTTGTCGGCTGAGAACATCCAATGGGTGGTCGGCGGCTATGCCCTCACCTTTGGCGGCTTTCTGATGCTGGGCGGTCGGCTGGCTGACGTGGTCGGCCGGCGACGCATGTTCTTGACGGGTTTGGTCCTCTTCATCGGGGCATCGGTGCTGGGCGGATTCAGTCAGTCCGGCGGAATGCTGATCGCCGCTCGCGTAATCCAGGGCTTTGCCGGCGCCTTGGTCTCGCCCGCGGCGCTGTCGCTTCTGACAACGACTTTCAAGGAAGGTCGGGAGCGTAATCGTGCGCTTGGGATGTGGAGTGCCATGGCCGCCGGCGGAGCATCGGCTGGGTTGATTCTGGGAGGCGTGCTCACCCAGGAATTGAACTGGCGTTTCACGCTCTTCATAAATGTGCCATTGGGTCTCGCCGCGGTTCTGCTATCTCCAGTGCTGGCGGCAGATGCTCCGAGCCGTGGGGCGAAGGTCAGCCTTGACATCCCCGGGGCGGTGAGCCTGACCGGCGGAGTTCTCGCCCTCGCGTACGGCGTGACCGAGGCGACCGGGCGAGGCTTTGCCTCCACGAACGTGCTGATCGCTCTGGCTCTCTCTGCCGCGCTCCTGATTGCATTCGTCGTGGTGGAGAAGAGCAGCAGCCAACCCCTTCTGCCGGGTCGGATGCTGAGGCTGAGATCCGTGGTGGCGGGCAACTCGGCGGCGGCGCTCGTGTCGGTCGCGATGATCGGCGCGGTGTTCTTCAACTCGCTGTATCTGCAGGAGATCCTCGGATATTCACCGATCCAGGCAGGTCTTGCCTGGCTGCCCCAAACGGTACTGATCATGGTCGTCTCCAACATCGGGGCCCGGATTGCCACGAAGCTGGGGGCCGGAACCTTGATCGCACTCGGAACTCTTGTGCTGGGGGCGGGGATGCTCCTGTTCTTGAGAACCGCCCCCGAAAGCGACTACGTCACCGTCCTCATCCCCGCCATGCTGGTTACCGGCGTCGGCGTAGGGCTTGCCTTCGTCAGCGTTACCATGGCCGCCACAGCTGGCGTTCCCGATCGGGATCAGGGAGTCGCTTCCGGTCTCATCGGCACCGCCCAGCAGGTGGGAATGGCCGTGGGACTGGCGATTCTGGTCAACATCGCTGGGTCGGTCACGAGGGTGTCCCTCCCGCAAGGTGCAGGTGCCGTTATCGCCGGATACCACCAGGCGTTTGTGATCGCCGCCGCCATCAGCTTCGTGGCGGCGATCCTCGCGCTCATTGTGATCAAGCGTCCTTCGGCGCTGCCGGCAGCCGGTGTGGCGAAAACGGTGGTGCCGCGCGCGTATCCGGTCGACTAAGAAATTGGTGCGCATTCGCAACTATTTCTGCTATGATGCTGGCACCGACGCTCCCCGGCTCCTTCAAGCCCTTCGGCAAGGGGCACACAGGAACGCCTGGCACGTTATGCCGGCACGCGAACCCGAAGGGAAGGAGTCGACCATGTCCGAGCAGAACAAGGCCCTTGCCCGGCGCGCTCTTGAGGAAGTCTGGAATCAGGGCAAGCTCTCGGTTATCGACGAGCTGACCGCTCCCAACGCAACCTATAACGACCCCAACGTGCCAGATGGCAAGTTCACCGGGCCGGAAGGCGTGAAGCAGTTCGTTCAGATATACCGGGGAGCGTTCCCCGACGTACGTATCGCGATCAACGACCAGATCGCGGAGGGCGACAAGGTCGTTACTCGGTGGACCGCAACCGGCACCCACAAGGGCCAGTTGATGGGCATCGCGCCGACGAACAAGCACGCGATCGTGACTGGGGTCGACATCGCACGTTTTCATGATGGCAAGGTGGTCGAGGCTTGGGCAAGCTACGACATGTTTGGCATGCTTCAGCAGCTGGGCGTAGTCCCCGCGCTGGCTCCCGCCGGCACCAAAGCCTGAACTGATTCGTTAAAGGGGGCGGC
>DATHDR010000196.1:0-14174 GCA_035318965.1 Verrucomicrobiia bacterium
CGAAGCGGTCTCGCTTATCTCCGAGCTGCTCACGCAGGTGACAGAGCACAGAAGCCGACTGGTAGCCGATGTCGCCTGAGGCGAGCGCCGCCGCGACTTTGGGCAGCGACTCGAGTTGTTCCCCGACACGGAGTCGGTCAGCGGCGGAAGTCACCGACATGTTGCACGTCCGGGCGATCCAGGAGGCAGCGGTGATGTTTCCGTCGATCAGATGAGCGCCCAACTTCTGTGCATCGCGAACTACCGCACCAAAATCTCCGTCGAGGGAATCAATGACGGCGCGGTAGCGCTTCGGATCGACGCTCCGATCTGTGCGAGCCAGAAATTTGCGGGACGCCGCTTCGAAATCTGCGAGCGCCAATTCTGCTTCGCCCGACATGTAGAAAGCCTACCAAACATCTGTTCGTGTGTCAAGTAGGAATTTACATCCGAAGTACGTGCCTGGCGTGCTTGCATACCAACCTAGGCCTCCCTCGACACCCTCTTCCCAGTCCTTTTCGCTGTCCTTACTTATGCGAGCCCGGCGACTCTCCCGCCGCCAGCTCCTTCAAATGCTCCGCCACGTCCCAGGTCCAGAACTCGACCACGTGGCCGCCCGGGTCGGTCACGTAAGCCGCCCGTCCCCGCCCATTCCCGTATTTCCCGTGGTCGTGGTCCAACACCGTGTAACCGTGCTTTCGCAGCCGCTCCACGACCCCGTCGTAGGCCTCGGCCGGCAGAGCCATCGCGTAGTGGACGTGAACGCCGCCGCGGCCTTCGCCCAGCCCGAGCTGAGGTCGCCAGAGTCCGATGCGAGTCCTTTCGCCGGCCATCACCCATACCGTCTCGCCGTTCCGGTGCCAGCGCTCGACCACCGGAAAGCCAAGCACTTCGGCGTAGAACTTCTCCGCCGCGGCCAGATCGTTTTGCTCGAGAGCGATCTCACACACCCCCGTAACCGGAACCACCCTCTCGCCCGTCATCGCGCCCTCCTCCATATCCTTGCCTTCAGCCTCGCCTCATCGCCCGCGCGATCTCGCGCTTGGCGTCGCGCTCCGCGATCGCCTCCCTCTTGTCGTACTGCCGCTTGCCACGCGCCAGGCCCACCTCGACCTTCGCGCGGTTGCGTGAGAAGTACACGCGCAGCGGAATCAGCGTGTACCCCTTCTGCCTCACCTTGCCGATGAGACTTGAGATCTCCTTGCGATGCATCAGCAGCTTGCGTGGACGCATCGGCTCGTGGTTCATCAGGTTGGCCTGCGTGTACGGAGAGATGTTCACGTTCTCCAGCCACGCTTCGTTCCCGTCAATCCGCACAAATCCGTCGCGCAAGTTCGTCCGCCCGTTGCGCACCGACTTGACCTCTGACCCCGTCAGCATGATCCCGGCCTCCATCTTCTCGTCGATGAAGTAGTCGTGGTACGCGCGGCGGTTGACGGCGACATCACGCTCCTTCTTTTCGTCAGGCATCGCCCAATACCTGTTTCGCCGGAGCTGGCTTCTTTCCCGGCAGCTGGACGACATCCGGAACATAGCGGTCGCCTTCCACGTGCCCTTTCAACACCTTCACCCGGCCACGCTTCGTCGGCAGCGTGACTCCGGGCCACGGCTGAAGTGCCCGGACGCGTCGGTCAATCTGAGACGCGCCCTCATTCCCCTCAATTTCTCCGTCTTCCCGGCGCAGCCGGCGCGCAACCGTCGCCTGAGCATGGTCCTGCTCCACTTCCTTGATGTCGTTGATTCGGTCGATGGTATCGACGAGCAGCTGGGCCCCCATCTCGGCCAGTCGCGAGGTCAGCGCGGCGGCATCCTCATGCGCACCAATCTGCGTTGCACGCGTCGCCAGGATTGGCCCGTGGTCGAGCTGCTCGTCCATCTTCATGATCGTGACGCCTGTCTCGGCATCGCCCGCGAGGATCGCGTGCGCCACCGGCGCTGCGCCCCGATGCCGCGGCAGCAGTGATGCGTGCACGTTGAGTGCCCCCAACTTGGGGATCGCGAGCACCGAAGCCGGGATGATCTGCCCATAGGCGACCACGACCAGCAGGTCCGGCTTCAATTGCTGCAGTCGCTTGATCGCCTCAGGGTCGCGAATCCGGTCAGGTTGATACACCTCGAGTCCAAGCTCCTCGGCGGCCACCTTCACCGGCGGGGCGCTCAGCTTCATCCCTCGGTTGGCCGGTCGATCAGGCTGTGTGATGACCAGCTGGATTTCGTGACCCGCAGCGCTGACGGCTCGAAGCGACGGCACCGCGAACTCGGCTGTGCCGGCGAAGACCAGCTTCAGGAAAGCGGCCTAGCCCGAGGCCGCGGCGACGGCCTCTTCTCTTTCTTCGGCCTGGAGCTCTTCGACGCGGCGCAGCGTGTCGAGGCTCGTCAGCCTGTCGGTGAAGAGGATGCCGTCCAGGTGGTCGAGCTCGTGCTGGAAGGCGCGGGCGGTGAACCCCGTGGACTTGATGCGCACCTCTTTACCGTGGCGGTTGAGTCCCTTGACGACGACCGCTTCGTGGCGCTCGACCTCGCCTACCCAACCCGGCTTGCTCAAGCAGCCCTCATACCCGACCTGGCTGCCGGCGGTCTTGACGATCACCGGGTTGACGAGACCCCAGATCTGGTTCTCGTCACCTTTCACCACGCAGACGCGGAGCGGCACCCCTATCTGGTTCGCTGCCAGGCCTGCGCCAGGCGCGTCGAGCATGGTCTCGGTGAGGTCGTCGAGGAGTCTCTGGATGTACGTGTCGACACGCGCGACTTTGCGCGACTTTTGGTGCAGCACCGGGTGCTCGAAAGTCAGGATGGGTCGGACCACGCCTGGATTTTACCCGCGGCACCCCAGAACCTAATCCGGGACAAAGCGGTTACGCCAGCCAGGCCGACCTGCGCATCACGTCTCGGCCCTCGAGCTCGTCGTACCCGCGGTAAGCCTGGATGCGGGTCGGTCGCAGCCGGTAGAAGACCCAATCCTCCCCGACCTCCCGCGGATCCCAGCCGACTGCGATCGCGAAACCGTCCGCCACCTCCGCTGCCTGGTTTGCGGCCAAGCTCTCGACGACCCTCGCGTCGATCATCACAACATCGTTCGGAGCGCCCGCGGCCAGCCTGGCGCGCGGGCTGGCGGCAAGGTTCGAGGCGGTGCGGCTGCCGGCCGTCGTCGCGACGACAAGATCGGTGCCATCCCACCAGGCCGAGACAGCGATGAGATGGGGCCGGCCCGCAGCGTCCGCCGTGGCGAGCCACAGATCGCGCTGCCCTTCCAGCACGCCGAGGACCGCTGCCTTGCGCTCCTCAACGGTTCGCAGCTCAGCCACGATTGATCACGTTACCGGGTCGACGTCGTAGCTCCAGCCCTTGCCCCGCGGCGCCAGGTGGCGAGCCCGCTCCAGGCCGTCCCCCTTCAACGTGACCTGCCATCGATATTCACCGCGCAGGCGGTGGATGAAAGCGGGCGCCGGGCCCATCACGCGGATGCCTTCGATCCCCTCCTTCAGCAGGCCGGAAGCAAGCGCCTCCGCAGCCTCACGCGCCGAGGCAGCCGCCTTCGCGTCGTCGGCGTCGGTGCGCGTGAGCACCGCGAGCTCGGCGAACGGCGGGAACGAAAACGCCTTGCGAGCGGGAAGCTCCGCAGCGTAGAAACCGTCGTAGTCGCCGGCTGCCGCGCAGCGAAGGCTGTAGTGCTCGGGGTTGCTGGTCTGCACGACGACCCGCGACGACCGGCCGTCGCGGCCGGCGCGTCCTGCCACCTGCACGACAAGCGAGAAAGTGTTTTCCGCCGAGCGGTAGTCCGGGAAATGCAGCGGCAGGTCGGCATCGACCACGCCGACACACGTGACGGCCGGCAGGTCCAGTCCGCGCGTCACCAGCTGCGTGCCGACGAGGATGTCCGCCCTTCGCTCGCTGAACGTTTCCCAGATCTCGAAGTACGCGTCGGGTCCTTTCGCCGCGTCGCTGTCGAGCCGCAGCACCCGCGCGCGCGGCCACAGCTTCTTCACCATCGTCTCCAGCCGCTGCGTCCCCATCCCCATCCCCCGGATGTTCCGGCTGCCGCAGTGATCGCAGACGGCAGGCATGGGGCGCGAGTAGCCGCAGTAATGGCAGACCAGCCCATCAATTTCGGCGTGTTGAACCAGGGCGACCGAGCAGCCAAGGCACTGCACCGATTTCCCGCAGTCCCGGCACAGCACGAACGTCGACATCCCACGGCGGTTGAGATAGAGGATCACCTGCTCCTCGTTCTCGAGCGTCTTGTCGATCACCTCGAGCAGGCGCCGTGAGAGCGGCTGCCGGTTGCCGGCCGCCGCCTCGTCTCTCATGTCGACGAGCTCGACCTCCGCGTCTCGGCCGCGTACTCGCGCAGTCATCTTCGCCAGCGCCAGCTCGCCTCGGGTCGCGTCGTGGTAGGTGACCACGCTTGGCGTCGCCGAACCCGCCACCAGGCGTGCGCCGCTCACCTCGGCCAGACGCCGCGCGACCCATCCCGCCTCGTAGCGCGGCGTCCGGTCCTGCTTGTACGCGGACGATCCTTCCTCGTCCAGGCAGATGAGACCCAGCCGTGGGATCGGAGCGAAGACCGCCGATCGGCTCCCGAGCACGACCTCCGCCTCACCGCGGCGAGTGCGCCACCACTGCTGCGCCCGTTCCAGCTCGGTGAGCTGGCTGTGCAGGATCGCGACTGGTGCTTTCAGACGGGCTCGCACCCGCTGCACGAGCTGCGGGGTGAGCGAGATGTCCGGGACAAGGAGAAGAACGCGTAGGCCGTCGGCGAGAGCTTGCTCCGCGGCCGCGAGGTACACCTCGGTCTTGCCGCTCGCGATCACCCCGTGCAGCAGCGTGAGCTGGTTCGAGTTGATCACATCAAGGGCGCCCTGTTGCTCGCTCGTCGGCGTTCGAGGGCCGATCGGTGTCGCCGGCCCTGTCGCGAGGTCGATGAGACGGCTGTGGCGCCTCTGCCGGGTCGACGCTTGCGAGCCGCTCGAGCCGGTGGCCCTCACACGAGGCGGAAGCATCGCGCGCAGGACCTCGA
Source organism: Verrucomicrobiia bacterium (assembly GCA_035318965.1). Taxonomy (GTDB): domain Bacteria; phylum Chloroflexota; class Dormibacteria; order Dormibacterales; family Dormibacteraceae; genus Palsa-870. Next base: position 5,000 of record DATHDR010000196.1, read on the forward strand.
TGAGCGGCAGCCAGTAGTGTTCCGCCACCAGGCGCGCGAGCGCGACCTGATGCGGCAGCAGAAGTGGTTCGCTGCCGGCTGTTGCAATCGGTTTCGTCTCCACGCCCGGGTCTTCGGTGCCCAGCGAGACCACGAACCCGTAGGTGCTCCGGCGGCCGAACGGCACGGTCACGCGGTGCCCAGGCACGACGTCCACCCCATCCGGCACTGCGTAGGTGTACGTCTCGCGCCCCTGTCCGCGTGCGGCCTCCACCGCGACCTCGGCGTAGAGCAACCGAACTACTTCTTGTGCTTCAGACGAGGGACAACCAGGTCCAGGATGCGGTCAGCCATCTCGCGCTTGGTCATCTTGTCGAGCTCGTGATGCGAGCCGTCGGTGAAGAACACGACCCCGGCGTTGTGGTCGCTGCCGAAGCCGATGTCCTTTCGCGAGATGTCGTTGGCCACGATCCCTTGCAGCCCTTTGCGCTTCATCTTCTCGAGCGCCTTGCCCGCGAGGTCCGAATCCTCGGCGGCGAATCCAACCCGAAAGACGTCTGCCGCATCCTTCTCCCGCCCGAGCGTGGCGATGAGGTCGGGGATGGGCTCAAGCTCCAGGGTCAACTTCGGCGTCTCCTCGCGGCGGATCTTTCCGGCAGCCGTCCGGGCCGGCCGGAAGTCGGCGACGGCGGCCGCCATCATCAGGAGGTCTGCGCCTTTGACCTCGGACCGCAGCTCGGCGAGCATCTCGTCTGCCGTCGCCACCTGACGCTGCTCGACACCGTGGTGCGCGGGATGATTCGCGGTGGTGACCAGCGTCACCCGCGCGCCGCGGTCGGCCGCCGCCGCGGCGATGGCAAAGCCCATCTTGCCGCTCGAGTAATTGCTGATGAAGCGCACAGCGTCTATGGGCTCGCGAGTGCCCCCGGCGCTCACGATCACGTGCCGGCCGGCGAGGTCGTACCGCGATCGGACCGCCTCAGCCATCGCCTTGAGCAGCTTCGAAGCGTCCGCGAGACGACCGGTGCCGACGTGGCCGCTGGCAAGGTGTCCGACCTCAGGCTCGACGACGGTCATGCCGCGATGTCGCAGCGCGGAGATGTTCTCTTGCACCGGAGCCTTCGACCACATCGCGTCGTTCATGGCAGGCGCCACCACCACCGGGCATCGGGCCGCAAGCAGCGTGGCGGTGACGATGTCGTCGGAGCGGCCGCTCGCGACACGCCCGATTACGTTTGCGGTGGCAGGGGCGAGCAGGATCAGCTGCGCCCAATCACCGAGGGCTACGTGGGGTTCCGGTGAGCCGTCCGTCGCCCACAGCCCGGTCAGCACCGGATTGCCCGTCACGCCCTGGAAGGAAGGGGGACCGACAAAGCGTGTCGCGGAGGGCGTCATCGCCACCCGCACCTGGCTGCCCGCCTGCGTGAGGGCGGAGGCGAGGTCGACCAGCTTGTACGCGGCGATGCCGCCCGAAACCAGCAGCGCCAGGCGCACCCCGTGCAGCTCGTTGGGTACTGGGGTCGGGTCGAGTGGCATGGGGCTAAGTTTGCGACTCGCGGGCTTTCTGAATGATTTGGAGCACCTGGGCCACGACGCGCTCGAGGTCGTCGTTTACCACCATGTGGTCGTAGCGCGAGGCGTACTCCATCTCTTGCGTGGCGATCTGCCGCCGTGCCGACATGTCTTGAGAGGTTTCCGTGTTGCGTTTAACCTGCCGCCTCACAAGCTCGTCGACCGAAGGCGGTGCGACGAAGATGAGGATGGCGTCTGGCACCCGCTTGCGAACCTGCTCCGCCCCCTGCACCTCGATCTTCAGCACGATGTCGTGGCCGTCGGCCCGTGCTTTCTCCACCCGCTCAGCCAGCGTTCCATACAGGTTCCCGTTGTAGCTGGTGTACTCGAGGAACGCGCCCTTGTCGATCAGCTGCTGGAAGCGCTCCCGGCTCACAAACGTGTAGTCGACGCCATCGACCTCATTCGGACGCGGCGGGCGTGTGGTGCAGGAGACCGAGTACCGAAGGTTGCGATCGAGCTCGAGCAGACGCTTGATCAGCGTGTCCTTCCCGACGCCCGAAGGGCCGGAGATGACGATCAGCAGGCCGCGCTTCCTTGTCATCTCGCGGAGGCCCAGAAGGAATCGAAATCTTCGGGCGGCGGCGCTTCGAAGCTCATCTCCTCTTTGGTCCGCGGGTGCTGCAGCCGCAATCGCCAGGCGTGCAGCATCGGCCGCGACAGCACGTCCTCGCGTCCTCCATATTCGGCGTCGCCCGCCACGGGGTGTCCCAGGGCAGCGAGGTGCACCCGGATCTGGTGGGTGCGGCCGGTGTCGAGGTCACAGCGCAGGAGTGTATGCCCGGCCCGGCGCTCGACCACCTCGTACCGGGTGCGCGCAAACCGGCCGCCGCTGACGACCGCCATGCGCTTACGTTCTTTGGGATGGCGCCCGATGGGCCCCTCGAGCTCACCCGCCGCGTCCCTGATCTCTCCTTGCACGATGGCGAGGTAGGTGCGGCTGAGGGACCGATCCTTGAGCTGCTTTGACAGCGCTCGGTGGCTCATGTCGTTGCGCGCGACGACGATCAGCCCCGACGTGCCCTTGTCGAGCCGGTGCACGATACCCGGCCGTGCTGCGCCGCCGACTGCAGACCAGTTCCCGCCGCGGCCCAATAGCGCGTGGACCAGCGTTCCTGTGTGGTGGCCGGGCGCGGGATGGACGACCATCCCGGCGGGCTTGTTGATCACCGCCAGGTCATCGTCTTCATAAATGACGTCGAGCGGAATCGCCTCCGCGGCCGCGTCGGTGACGTAAGCCTCCGGGATCTCGAACTCCACCACGTCACCCGCTCCGACTCGGGCGGCGGGATCGGCAGGCTGGCCGTTGACGCGAACCATGTGGCTCTTGATCAGGCGCGCCGCAGCAGAGCGGCTCAGGTCGCTCGCATGGTCCGCGAGGAAGCGGTCAAGCCGCGGGACCGATACCTCCGCTATGAGTCGGTGGGTTTGCGTAACAGGTATCCGGCGATGAGGCCGACGACGCCGATGCTGATCGCCGAGTCCGCCAGGTTGAACACGGGCCAGAAGTGGACGTTGACGAAATCGGTCACGGTCCCGTGCACGATCCGGTCGTAACCGTTGCCCAGCGTCCCGCCGAGGATCAGGCCGAGGACGGCGTCGTTCCAGAGATTGCTCGGACTGCGCGCCACGTAGATCACAAGCCCGATCGCCACGACCACCGAGGCCACAAGGAAGAAGCCCGCGCCGGCCGGCGCGAATCCGAAGGCCGCGCCCGAGTTGCGCACGTTGGTGATTCCAACCAGATGTCCGATGACGGAGACCTCTGTGCCGTACGGGATTTCAGCGGTGACCAGGCTCTTCGTCACCCGGTCGAGCACGAAGACCCCGAGGGCCAGCAGGACGAACACGATCCGGCCTACGGTCACCAGGCCTAGTTTCGCTTGAGGCCGATCCAGATCTGCTCTCCTTCCAGCATCAGCTGGTCGCCGTCGAAGCCGTCCTCGCGGCCTTGTTCGAGGGTGACCGACAGAGTTTCGTTCTTGATGTAATCGCCGTGACGCTCAATCGCCCGCACGAGCATGCCATCGGCCTCGTACCTCGTGTGGATACGGTCTTCGACGTTCAGGCCGAGCTTCTTGCGCCGGTCCTGGATGGCGCGCACTATCTCGCGGGCCAGCCCCTCGAGGCGAAGCTCTTCCGTGATCTCCGTGTTCAGCTTCACCTCGGGCGCCCCGAACACCAGCTCCTTGACGTTGAGCTCCTCGCGCACGATCTGAGCGATGTCCTCTGGCAGCGTGTCGCCTGGAAGGGCGATCGACGCCAGCGGCTGCCGGACCTTCATCCGCGCCGCGTCGCGAGCCGCGAGGCCGGCCTCCACCGCTTGCCTGGCACGTGCCATGTCGGCCTCGACCTGGGCGTCCTGGTGGGGCGATGGCTCCGGGAAGTCGCTGAGGTGCACCGATTCGCCGTTCGAGAGATTGCGGTACATCGCGTCGGAGGAAAACGGAGCGAACGGGGCCATCAGCTGGCAGACCGTGCGCAGCGTCTCGTAAAGCGTTTGGTACGCAGCCGCCTTGTCGCGATCGGATTGCGATTTCCAGAACCGGCGGCGCGAGCGCCTGACGTACCAGTTCGAAAGGTCGTCGACGAAGCGGTGGATCCGGCGTGCCGGCTCGTTCGCGTCATATGCATCGAGCCCGCCCGAGACGGCGGCGTTGAGGCCGCTGACTTTCGAGAGGAGCCACCGGTCGAGCACGTGACGCTCGGCAACTGGGACTGCGGGCTGAGTGGGGTCGAATCCGTCCAGCCGGGCATACGTGACGAAGAACGAGTAGCAATTCCAGAGCGGGATGAAGAATTGCTGCACGGTCTCTCGCAAGGCGGCGTCGCCGGTGCGGTAGTTCTCGCCCACCTGGGTTGACGTGTAGAAATACCAGCGAACCGCATCAGTCCCGAAGGTGTCAAAGAGATAGTTCGGGTCCAGCACGTTGCCGCGCGACTTCGACGCTTTCTTGCCCTTGGGGTCGACCACCAATCCGAGACAGATGACGTTGCGGTACGCGTTCTGCTTGAAGAGCAGGGTCGAGATGGCGAGCAGCGAGTAGAACCAGCCGCGGGTCTGGTCCACCGCCTCCGAGATGAAGTCCGCGGGGAACGTCTCCTTGAACTCCTTCTCGCCGTGACGCGGATAGCCGCGCTGCGCGAACGGCATCGAGCCTGAGTCAAACCAGGCGTCGAGCACCTCGGGGACCCGCCTTGAGACACCGCCGCATTTCTCGCAAGGCAGGGTGACGGTGTCGATGAACGGCCGGTGGAGGTCCGTGTCCTCAGACAGTCCCAGCTCGGCCGAGGAGCTGACGCACTTCTGGTCGCCGCACTTCTCGCAGACCCAGAAGGGAAGCGGCGTGCCCCAATAGCGCGAGCGCGAGATCGCCCAGTCGACGTTGTTCTCCAGCCAGTCGCCCATGCGCCCGGTCTTGATGTGGGCGGGCACCCAGTTCGTCGCGTTGTTGTTGGCGATCAGCTCCTTCTTACGCGCGGTGGTCTGCACGTACCAAGAGTCGAGGGCGTAATAAATCAGCGGGGTCTTGCAGCGCCAGCACTCGGGATACGTGTGCAGGATCGTCTCCGACTTGTAGAGCAAGCCGCGCGCCTTGAGGTCGTCGATGATGACCGGGTCCGCCTCCTTGACATGGAGGCCGGCGAACTTCTCGACGTAGGGCAGAAACTTCCCATCCAGGCCCACCGTGTGCTTGAAGGGGATGCCCGTTTCCTGGCATAACCGGAGGTCGTCGACGCCGTACAGCGCCGAGGTGTGCACGACGCCGGTGCCTTCCTCGGTGGAGACGAAGTCCGCGTCCACGACGTATTGCGCGCGGCCCTCGCTAGGCACGGAGTAGGGGTACAGCGGCTCGTAGTCGAGCCCCACCAGGTCGCGACCCTTCATTCGGTCGACGACCTCGGGCGATTCGTTTAGGACCTCGAGCCGGGCCTCGGCGAGGATCAGGAACCCGCCTTCCCCATCCTTGACCTTGATGTAGTCGACGTCGTTATCCACCGCCAGTGCCACGTTGCCGGGGAGCGTCCAGGGCGTGGTCGTCCAGGCGAGGATTGCCGTTTTCGGGTCATTCTTCAGCCTGAACCTGACGTACACGCTTGGGTCGGGCACGTTGTCCCGGTAGCCCTGAGCGAGCTCATGGCTTGACAGGGGCGTCGCGCAGCGCGAGCAGTAGGGCGCGACGCGGAAGCCCTTGTAGACGAGACCCTGCTTCCACATCTCGCTGAGCGCCCACCAGACGGACTGGATGTAGTCAGGCGTCAGAGTCCAGTAGGCGTTCTCATAGTCCAGCCAGAAGCCCATGCGCTCGCTGAACGCAACCCAGTCGGAGACGTACTCGTGCACGCTCGCGCGGCAGAGCTCGTTGAAACGCTCGATGCCGATCTCGTTCTCGATCTCGAACTTGCCGGAGATCTTGAGCTTCTTCTCTACCTCGATCTCGACGGGCAGGCCGTGCGTATCCCAGCCCGCCTTCCGCTCGACGAAGAATCCCTTCATCGTCTTGTAGCGCGGGAAGAGGTCTTTGAATGCGCGAGCGAGGATGTGGTGGGTGGCGGGCCTGCCGTTCGCGGTGGGCGGCCCTTCGTAGAAGACGAAGCGAGGCTTGCCCGCCCTCAGCTCCAATGACTTCTGGAAGGTGCCCTCCTCCTTCCAGAGCGCCATGATCTGCTTCTCCAGCTCGGGGAAGCTGACCTTCTGGTCGACTTTGTCAAACACTCTGGTCAGAGGTTACGCAGTGCGGCGATCACGAAGTAGGCGGCGAGAGTCACCACCAGCGGCGAAAGATCCATGCCCGAGACGGGAGGCAGGCGGCGCCGAACAGGCCCCAGGATTGGCTCGGTCACCTGGAAGACGAACCGGTAAACCGAGTTGTTGGGGTAGGGGCTGATCCACGAGAAAGCAACCCTGATCAGGATGACGATGATGAGGGCGTAAAGGGCGTAGGTGAGGAAGATTGCGATCAGCTGCATACGTCAGGTGGCGCGAGGTCCGAACAGCGCCTGACCCAATCGTAGCATCGTGCTTCCGGCGGCCAGGGCCGCCTCGAAGTCGCCGCTCATGCCCATGGAAAGGATGGGCAATCCGCGGCCGACGCGCTGCTCGGCCTCGTCGTGCAGGTTCCGCAGCTCGCTGAACGCAGGCGACGGATCGCCTTCGGAAGGCCCCATCCCCATCAGGCCCTGAAGGTCAAGCAGGCCGGAAACCTGCGAGATGAGCTCGAGCGCCTCCTCGGGCGCAACGCCGGATTTCTGCGGCTCGCGCGCGATGTTCACCTCGACCAGGACCGCCTGCTTCGGGTCGTGGCGGGCGATCGCGTCCGCAAGGTGCTCGGAGTCGACCGACTGGATCAGGGCGAACCGGCCTACCGCCTGTTTGACCTTGTTGGTTTGAAGGTGGCCGATCAGATGCCACATAGCGCTGGGCACCGCCACCATCTTGGGAAGCGCTTCCTGGACCCGGTTCTCGCCAAGTAGGCGGAGGCCGGCGGCCATCGCCTCGCGACAGACCTCGACGCCGAAGCCCTTGGTCACCGCCACGATCGCAACCTCATCCGGATTGCGCCCGGCGGCCGCGATACGCGCGCTGACGCGGGCCAGCCTTTCCAGAATTGTCGGTTCGGTCACCGACACCGACTGCGAAAACCCAAGAGGTTTTCGCTCACTTGATTGAAACGATGGCGCCAAATCGAGTGCCGTCCGGCGTGCGTCGGTGCGAGGGCAGGAACTCGCTCTCCTTCGTGCAAATGCCCAGGACGTGGACCTGGGAGGTCCCGGCCTCTTCGAGCTGAGCTCTATTCGCGGAAGCAAGGTCGAGGAGGAACCGATCGCCGGCGCCCCTGGTGACAAAGCGTGGGTCGAACTGGCCGGCGACCTCGGCGCCGACCTCGTAGCAGCGGCCGCAGATCCCGGGACCGATGCCGGCCTGGATGTCTTCGGGCGACGAGCCGTACTCGTCGCGCATGGCCTTCACGGCAGCTTTCGCCACGCCCCCCACCGTGCCGCGCCACCCGGCATGGGCAAGGCCCGCGCTCCGGGTTTTCGGGTCCCACAGCACGATGGGGTAACAGTCCGCAAAGGTCGCGAACAGCGCCACGCCGCGCCTGTCGGTGACCAGTCCGTCGACGCCCTGGACCACCTCCAACGGCTCGTCGACGCGCGCGACCACCGAGCCGTGCACCGCCCCGACCGTGGTGACCGGCTCGGAATCGATGCCTAGGGCTCGGGCAAACGCTCGGCGGGAGGCCAGCACCGGCACCGGGTCGGGAGCATGCGTGAGGCCGACCGAGCCCAGGGCAATGGTCGAGAACCCGTGCACCAGCCCAATATCCGACTCGAGCTCTGGGATCTTGAGCAGCTGCGGCGTGACCCTCACGCCGCTGAGCTTACGAACGTCGAGAGCTGAGGACCTGCTCGATCTCCTTCTTGACCTGCTGGAGGTCCATGAACTCTCGATAGACGGACGCGAACCGTATGTACGCGACCTCATCGAGATCTCGCAGCCGGACCATGACCATCTCGCCGATCTCCCCGCTCGGAATCTCGACCCGGCCCGAGCGCCGGAGCTCCGCCTCGATGTCGTCGACGATCGCGCGCAGCCGCTCCGGGGAGATGTCGCGCTTCTCGGTCGCCTTCTTCAGGCCGGTGAACAGCTTCTGCGGGTCGAAGTCCTCGCGGCGACCGTCCTTCTTCGTGACGAAGAACGGGACTGTCTCGATCCGTTCGTAAGTCGTGAATCGCTGCCCGCACTGCAGACACTCACGCCTGCGCCTGATCGCCTCGCCGATCTCTGAGTCGCGCGAGTCGACCACCTTCAGGTCGTGATGACCGCAATACGGGCAGCGCATGGAACCTCGTCCTTATTACATTCGGTTGCGGAGAAACGCCGGGATGTTGATGTCGCCGAGCTCTTCCGCGCCGAACTCTGGCCGCTCGATCGTACGACGCATCGTCTCCTGCTTTGCTTCGTGCTGAGTCTTGCCGCCGAAGCCGGTGGCGATGACGGTGACCTTGATCTCGCCCTGCATCGTCTCGTCGCGCACGACGCCGAAGATGATGTTGGCGCCCGGGTCCGCCGCGGATCGCACTATCTCCGCCGCCTTCTGGACCTCTTGCAGGGTGATGTCTTTCCCTGCGGTGATGTTGAAGAGGATGCCCTTGGCGCCGTCGATCGACGTCTCGAGCAGCGGGCTGGAGACCGCCTGCTTGGCGGCGTCCTCCGCGCGCGTATCGCCCGCGCCGTGGCCGATGCCCATGAGCGCCTCACCGGCGTTTTCCATGATCGCCTTCACGTCGGCGAAGTCGAGATTGATGACGCCCGGCTGAGTCACCAGGTCTGAGATGCCCTGCACGCCCTGCCGCAGGACGTCGTCCGCCATCCGGAAAGCTTCCTCAAGGGTCGTCTTGGAGCTGGCGACCTGCGCAAGCCGGTCGTTGGGGACCACGATCAGCGCGTCAACCTGGCTGCGCAGCGCTTTGATCCCTTCCTCGGCGGTGTCGTTGCGGATGCGGCCTTCGAACGCAAACGGCCGCGTGACCACGCCGATCGTCAGCGCCCCGGCCTCTTTCGCCAGCTCGGCGACGATGGCCGCCGACCCAGTGCCGGTGCCGCCGCCCATGCCGGCCG
>DATHDR010000197.1:0-3648 GCA_035318965.1 Verrucomicrobiia bacterium
CAGCACCGGACCGACGAGCGAGCGCGCGCCGCCTACCACCACAGCAACCAGAGCGAGGCCAGAGACCGTCCAGTAAAGAAGGTCGGGTGTGGCGTAGCCGTTCGACATCGCGGCCAGCGAGCCCGCGATCCCTGCGATCGCGCCTGCAACGACGAAGGCCACGAATCGATAGCGGAAGCTGGGGTAGCCAAGCGCGCGCATCCGTCGCTCGTTGTCGCGGATGCCTTCGAGGGTCTTTCCGAATGGCGAGCGCGCGAGCATCTCGAGTAGCAGGAAGCTCAGGATCGCAACCACGAGGCACAGAAAGAAGAACGGCCCGCGCTCATAGAGGGAGATGTTCAACGCGTCGAGGCCGGCAAGCGTCGGCCGCGGAATGCCGATGAGACCGTCTGTGCCACGCGTGAGAGAGGTCCAGTTGACCGCCAGGCCCCAGAGCATCTGGGCAAAGGCAAGGGTCAGCATCAGGAAGTAGATGCCGGTGGTGCGCAGCGACAGGGCGCCAATCGGAACCGCAATGAGGGCGGCGGCGACTGCGCCCACCAGCAGCAGAGGAAAGAGCCCATCGACCTGGCGCAGGGAGAGCAGCGCGCACGCGTAAGCGCCCACGCCATAGAAAGCGGCATGTCCAAACGATGGAAGGCCCGCATAGCCGAGGAGAAAGTCGAGCGACATCGCGAAGATGGCGAAGATCAACGCCTGCGTAGCGATGTAGATCCAGAAACGGGGCGCCCACATTGGGACTGACGCCAGGGTCAAGGCGAGGATCGCCAGTAGGCCCGCTCTCCAGGGGATGCGGAAACGTTCCGGGATCAAATCCGGCGTCCAAGGAGCCCAGAGGGCCTAACCACAAGCACTGCCGCCATCAACGCGAAGATCAGGCCAATCGCAAACTGAGGAAACAGGCTGGTACCGATCACGTACCCAAGCCCGATCAGGGCCGCGCCCAGAATGGCGCCCTCGATCGAGCCGAGGCCGCCGAGGACAACGACAACTAGCGCGAGGATAAGCACGTTGGCGTCCATCCCCGGATAGATGGCGAACTCGGGAGCGGCGATCACGCCGGCGAGGCCCGCCAGCCCCGCGCCAAACGCGAAGGTAAGCGTGAAAACCCTTGGGATGTTGATGCCAAGCAGGCCGGCCATCTCTTTGTCCTCAACACCCGCCCTCAGCACCGCCCCCACGCGCAACAATCGCCACCCGGCGAGAAGCAGGACAGCGACCACGATCGCCACGGCCAGCACGAAAAGGCTGTAGGCGCTGAACGTCGCGCCCAGCAGCTGGACGGCGCCCCCGAGGCCCGGAGGCGGTGGGATTGCGCGGGTCGTCGGCCCGAATTGGGAACGGATGAGGTCGACGAAGACGAGCGTGAAACCAAAGGTCAGCAAGACCTGCGCGAGGTGCCCGCGGCCGTACAAACGCCGAAAGAAGACCAGCTCGAGCACAGCGCCGATGACCGCGAGGAAAAGGGGTGCGACCACGAGCGCAAGCCAGAAATTGTTGGTCGCGCCAACGACCGAGAATGCGATGTACGCGCCGACCATATAGAAGGACCCGTGCGCGAGGTTGAGCACGTTCATCAGGCCGAAGATGATCGACAGGCCGGCGGCCAGCAGGAACACGAGGCCCCCGAAAGCCAGCCCGCTGACGATTAGCTGAAGTGTGGTGGCGATTGTGAGCTGAAGGTTACTTGCCGGGGTCGGCCACTCCTGGGTACTGGTCGATCACCTGGTTGGTCCAGCCCAGCTTGGGATCTTTGACCGTCTTCCGGATGTAGATGGTCTGGACCACGTTGTTGGTTCCGGCGTCAAACTTGAAGTCTCCTCGAGGGCTCTTGAAGGTCACGTTGGCAATTGCGCTCATCAACGCCTCCTTGTTGTCTGTCTTTCCCTTCATGGCGTTGAGCGCCTCCACGATGACTCGTGCGGTGTCGAAGCCCTGGACGGCGAAAACGTCCGCCTGACGGCCGCTGAACTTCTTCGAGTATTTGGAGATGAAGTCCTGGTTCTCCTTGTTGGTCAGCGTCAGCGCCCAGTGCAGGCCGGTGATCGCTCCAGCCGGAGCGGCATCGGTGATTGCCGCCAGGACGTCCTGCTCCACGAAGAAGCCGGCGCCCGAGACCAGGCTCAACTTGGCCAGCGTTCCCAGCTCCGCGGCCTTCTTGAGGAAGGTCACCGCATCCGTGCCTGACATGAAGGAGTAGATGCCGTCGATCTTGTCGGTCTGGATCGCCTGGACAAACGGTGTCTGGTCGCCGTTGTTGGGGAATGGAGTTGCCACGTCCGGGCCGACGATCGTGCCGCCACTGGCCGTGAACGTCTCCTTGAACGACGCCACTGACTCGAGCCCGGCTCCGTACTTCGCGTACACGAGCTGGATCTTCTTCTTGCCCAGCTTCTCGGCCACATAGGTTCCCACCGGATGTGCCGGCTGCCAGTTGCTGAAGGAGGTGCGGTAGATGTACGGCGACTTGGCCGCGCGGGAGAGTGAGTTGACGCCTGCGTTGGCGATCAGAGTTGGGATCTTCTGGCCGTGAAGATAGTCCCGGTTGCCGGCGGCATTGGGGCTGGACACGTAGCCAGCGACCATGTCGACTCCGTCCTGTTCGACCACCTTCTTGGTCGCCGCGACGGCGTCGGCCAGATTCACCTGCTCGTCGGCCGTGATCATCGTTATCTTGCGGTTGCCCGCCTGGTTGCCGACCGAGTCGAAATACATGCGCATCCCGTTGGTGATGCTGTTGCCAAGCTCCGCGTAAACACCCGAGTAAGGCAGAACCACACCGAGCTTGAACTCCGGCCCGGTCGGCCCACCAGGACCACTCGAGGTGGTTCCACCGCAAGCGACGAAGGCGGCGGCCCCGGCAACAGTCAGGCCTAGCTGCAGGAAATCGCGGCGGTCAATCCTTTCAGCCAGCTTTCGATCGAGATAACCGTGGATCTCGTCTGCCATATTTTTCTCCCCCCCGTGACAGATACGAACGAAAGATACTCCGCCCACTGACGGTCGTCAGGCCACGGGCGATGTTCGGACTGAGGACTTGCGGATATCGTTGGCAGCGACCAGAGTAACGGTGTCCTATACGGCAGCTCAGGGTTAGCCGTCAAGGTCGACGGCCGGTGGATAGGAGGTCAGACATGGGCGGTGAACTGGAGGCGGCTACCCGACAATATTTCGATTTTGTCGACCGAAAGGACGCCGAGGCGATCATCGGAGCAGGAACGGAAGACATTCAAGCAGTCGACGAGATCTCTCGACGATGGATGCGCGGTGTCGACGAGCTTGGCACTTACATCCGACAATTGTTGAAGATGGTTGAGGACGTTCACACGTCGATCAGCAACGTCCACGAAACCCTGCTAGGAGACATCGGGATCTTGACGTGCTGGATCGAGCAGGACTACACGTTGGAAGGAAAGGGAGTACATGTCTCCGCACCTACGACTGTGGCCTTCAGGCGAGAGAGCGGCACGTGGAAGGTCGTCCTCTTCCACTCAGTGCCGCTGCCGCCCGAGGAAGAGTGACCGATGATGACCGAGACCATCACGGATCGAACGGTTGATACTGCCGCCACGGAAACCCCGGTTACAAAGTGGCTGGCGGACTTCGACAGAGCTCTAACCGCCCGGAACGTCGATGCCGCAGCCGCCC
>DATHDR010000198.1:0-7318 GCA_035318965.1 Verrucomicrobiia bacterium
GTTGGCCGCGAAAATGGGTCTGAAGACAGGCGTCCCGAGCTGCAGCAGCCGCTTGGTGACGGCGATTCGCCAGTCGTAGGTGACGTCGACGAAGTCGCCATCCTGCTTGATGGTCCACACCCCGGTGCCGACGAAGTCGCCGTCGGCCACAAGCTTGAATCCGTTTGGCGGGTTCGATTCGGTGACCTTGAACTTCCAACGTAGCGTGTAAGGCAGCCAGCCCTTGGTATACAGGTCGATCACGCGTCCGACACCGGTTCGCGGATCGCCGGGAGCCAGCTCTTTCACATCGAGGTAGACCGACGGCCACCAGCGCGGCAGCTGCAGCGCGTCATTCAACACGTCTGAAACCTCGCGCGCGGTCCCGCGCACGCGCCAGTGGGTCAGGAACGCGTAGCCGGCAGTCATGAATCCTTGAGGTTGTTGGGATCCAGGAGCTCTTGCTTCGGCCGCTCGATCTTCTGACGCGAGCGCATGATCTCGATCAACTTCTTCCGGCCCTTCGGCGGTCCGATCATGATCGCGCCGACCAGGTGGTCGTCCTTGAAGAAAAGCTTGCGGTAGAACTTTTCTTCGAAGCTGTAGGTGCGCACCGACTCGAGGCCGGGCTGCACGTCGGGCGTCACGCCCATCACCGCCAGCGTAGATCCGAACATCGTCGTCGTGTATGTGGGGACGTCGAAGAAGTCTTCGGATGCGCCGGCCATGTTCCGCGCCGCGACCTTGCCGTGGGCTTCCGCGTTGTCCCACGTGCCCATCTGGTTGTGTCGCTCGACCATCAGGTCGAAGAACACCGCGACGTCTCCCGCCGCATACACGTCCGGCGCGGCAGTCCGGAGCTTTGCATCCGTGACGATGCCCTTGTTCAGCTCGATGCCGGTGTCGCGCAGTGGTTCCGTGTAGTAGTCGAGGCCCACACCGTAGGTGAGCAGATTGAAATCGACGTGCTCTCCGTTGACGGTCTCGGCGTGGAACTGTCCATTGTTGCGGCTGAACTTTTGGACTTCATCCGAAACGATGAACTGGACGTCCTGCGCTTCGCCCATCTGCCGGCAGAGCTGGCCGCCCTCCTCGTCCAACACGTAGCGGAGGAACCACGGCCCGCGCATGATCCACGTGAGCTTTGACTTCTTGCGAAAGCTCACTCCCTCGGCGAGCTCATAACCGATGAAGCTGCCGCCCATCACCAGCACGCGCTCTGACGCATCCGCCTTCTCGATGATCGCGTCGGTGTCGTCGAGGGTTTGAAATCCGAGGCAGGCGGAAACCTCATCGGAGCCGGGCCAGGGCGGCGGCTTCGGCCGCCCGCCCGTTGCGATGAGCAGGGCGTCGTACGGAAATTCCTGGCCGCGGTTGGTGCGCACGACCTTTGAGCGCACATCGATCTCCGTCGCCCAGGTCTCGAAATGAACCTCGAGGTTCTGCCTTGCGTAATCCTCGACGGTGCGCATCAGCACTTTCTCGCGTCGAACCTGGCCGCGCAGGTATCTAGGCAGGGCGACGCGGTTGTAGAGGGGATGCCGCTCCGCAGCGATCATCACGATGGACGCCTCGGCGTCGGCCTTGCGCAGCTCCTCGGCGCAGGTCTGGCCCGCGATGCCGTTGCCGATGACGACGTATCTGCGCGTCAACTAAAGCTGCAGGCGGTAGATGTAGCTGCTGTCGTCGTCATTCGCGAGATCGTATCCGGAAGCGGTCAGGTCCCCAGCCGCCGGATGGTCGCGCGGCAGCGCGATGGTGACGTGGTCGAGCCCATCGGCGTCGGCTTCGAATCGCAGCGACATCAGCAGCTCGCGCAGCGCACCACCCTGGCCGGCGACGAATCCGACCGCGAGATTCTCACCCCAGGGCTCGCGCAGACCGACGACCGCGCGACCCCCCGGACCCGCCCGGAGCATTCCGATTGAAGCGAGCCGCTCGAGCTCCGAGGCGTTCAGGTCGTGCGCCCCGTTGAAATCCGCCGTGACGCCGCGGTACAGCTCCGTGCCCGGGCTCTTCTCGGCGGCTGCCCACAGCTTGCCGGCCTCTGAGGGATCCGGCATCCGGGAGGGCTCCCCGCCTTCGACTCGTTTGGCGCGCCACCATCGAGCGTCGAGGCGCCGCTCGAATCCTGCGGACTCGAACAGTCGGGCGGCATCCGGGTTGCCGGTGGCCAGCCGCATCTCTCGGAATCCCTGGTCTTTGGCTTCCGCGATCGCGGAGGCCAGCATCATCCTCGCGAGCCCCTGGCGCCGGTGCGTGCTTGCGACCCGCAGGCCCTCGTACCAGATGAGGCTGGGCGCGTACGGCCGCAGACGCTGCAGGCCGACGACCGTGCCCTCCAGCTCCGCGGCGGTGAACGTCGAGCCGGCATCCG
Source organism: Verrucomicrobiia bacterium (assembly GCA_035318965.1). Classification (GTDB taxonomy): domain Bacteria; phylum Chloroflexota; class Dormibacteria; order Dormibacterales; family Dormibacteraceae; genus Palsa-870. The sequence continues at coordinate 2,357 of DATHDR010000198.1, forward strand.
CCACCCAGGCGTCGAACACGCGTGGGATGTAGTCGTGCCCGTCCCACACGTCGGCACAGATCTCCATCACGCGGTCGCGATCCGCCGGCCGCATCGGCCGGAGAATCAGCTCTTGCCCTGTGGTCGCCAATGTGCAACTCCCGACAACACGGTCCCGCCCCCAAAAACAAAGTCGTCATCCTCGCGACTGAGCATGTCTTCCAGCATCGATCGCCCGACCGCCTCATCCCAAGCGTCTCCCACCAATGCCCGCGAGTCGGCGACCGCTTCCTCGAAGTTTCCGTATCGATTGGAGCTCGTGTAACGGAGGAAAGTGACGTCGGGTGCAACGCCCATCTGGATCAGCAGCATGAAGAGGTCGCTGAAGCGAGGAAGGCGCGGGCCAGAGTCACCGGCTAACCGTTTTCGAATCGCCGCCGCCGGGTGTGGGAGGTCGCTCTCGCGCAGCATGATGAACACGCGCTCGCGAGCAGATCGCTCGAGCTTGGCGATGAAAGCGGCTGGGTCCTCGACGCCGTAGAGCACGTGGCAGCAGATGACGAGGTCAGCCGGCGCGACCTCGGCGTCCTCCCAAGTACTGGCGACAATGGTGGTGTTGTCTTTCGGCGGGATCTGCGCTCGCATGCCCTCGGACGGCTCTACGGCTGTGACCCACTCGAGGCGATCCGAGAGGGGAATCGCATGGCGACCGGTGCCGGCGCCCGCATCGATGAGGGTCTTGCTGGGCGAGAGGTAAGGGTCGATCACAGAGAGGAACTCGTCGGTCCGGCTGCGCGTCGAGCGAGCAAAGCTCGGGGCGCGGCGATCCCAGTATCCCGGGTCTCCATGCGTTCCGGCATGGGTCGCCCTCTCACGCACGACCTCCTGCCATCGCTTCTCCCAATCCATAACCAATTTCGAGGCTAGCGCAAACAAGGACGTCGGCAGTTCGCAGTCGGTTTTTAACAAGGCTGGGGAGAAACGGGGGACAAGTCCTGGTTGGCTCGCCTACATAGTGGGGTCAGCTGTTTTCGAGCCGCTAGATCTAGTGGCGGGGCTACCATAACTGCGTGGCCACGACAGAGTTCTCCGCCGCCGAATCTGCCCTGCTGGCCCGGTACTTCACAAATCTCGACCGGCCGGTGTTCGCCCTCCGGAACCTGCCCGAGGTCGTCAAGGGCGCCCTCTTTTCGCGCTACTCGCGCACTGAGAAGAGCCTTCGGCGCGTCCTGCTGGACGAGTTCATCAACTCACCCGAGTCCGGGTTTGACGCGCTCGCAGGCAAGCCGTCGGACGACGGCGACATGGTTGCGGTACGCCGTGCGGAGGAGTTCTACGAGCGGGTTCTCGTGGGCTACGGAGATGACTCCGTCGCCGAGCTCGCGGGCGCGCACGTGGCGGTCGAGCGCACCTCCACCCTCGCAGCCAAGGCGCTCGAGGACAGTCGCATCGGCATCTCTCCGCTCGAGAAGTCGACGCGCTACGTCCGGTTCGACCGACCCGGCCCCGACGGTCGCTACCTATATCACCGCGGTCCTGAGCTGGCTCATCCCGACTACGAACCGGCAGCCGACGCGCTCTTCGCCACCTACAGCAGCATGGTCGAACCCGTCACCGAGGCAATCCGCCGGCGGTTCCCGCTGGAGCCCGGCGAAACCGATCGGGCCTGGAAGTCCGCGACCAGGGCGAAGGCGCTCGACCTGCTCCGCGGGCTCCTGCCCGCAGGCACCCTGACCAACCTCGGTCTTTTCGGCAACGGGCGCGCCTTCGAGTACCTGATCACGAAAATGGCGGCGCACGAGCTGCCGGAATGCCGCCAGCTCGCCACTGAGCTCCACCGCGAGCTGGGCGCGGTGATTCCTTCTTTCGTCAAGCGGGCGCTCGACGACCGGTACGGTCGCCCATCGGCCGAACGCATGGCACGCATCCGAGCCGAGGTCGCACGCTTGGCCGTGCGAGCGAAGCCGGAGCCTCCATCCGGGCCGAGCGTGACGCTCATCGAGCACGACCCCGACGCCGAAAAAAAGGTGGTCGCCGCCGCGCTTTTTCCCCACTCGAACGCGGGGCTGGAGGAGCAGGCCGGGGATCCCGCGCACGTGCTGGAAGCCCTGCTCGGCGATCGCGCCAATCGCCGCCAGCGCGCGCCTCGTGCCCTGGAGCATGCCACCTACACGTTCGAGATCGTCGCCAACTTCGGCGCGTATCGCGACCTGCACCGACATCGCATGCTCACCCAGGACCGCCAGGTCCTTGGCACGGCGCTGGGCTACGACCTGCCGCCCGGGCTCGCTGAGCTCGGGATGGATGGCCAGTTTGCCGCGGCGGTTGAATCCGCGGCCGCGGTCCACGCGAGGCTCGAGCGCGACACAGGCCCGGCGCTGGCCCAGTACCTGGTCCCGCTGTCGTTTCGCGTCCGCTGGTACTTCAGAGCCAACCTCCGCGAGGTTTATCACCTGTGCGAGCTGCGGACCACCCCGCAAGGGCACCCTGACTACCGCTGGGTTGCGCAAGAGATGTTCCGCCGGGTCGGCGAGGTCCATCCAGGGCTGGCTCGCTACGCCCGTTTTGTCGACCTGGGACCGGGCGACGAGCTGGAGAGGCGCAAGGCCGAGCGAAAACTTGATGACAAGTTGTCCGCATTGGACCGTGGCGTGCGATAGCATCACCGACCAGTGCACTTACGGGAGGAAGGAGTGGTTTTGAGCGATATGTTGGTCCCGAGGGGACCTGAAAGGCGCGCGAGCGACAGGCGCGCCTGGGTGGAGCGAAGGTTTGCCGAAAGACGGGATCCCGCGCGGGCCAGCGCCGGCCGGCGCGTGCTCCATCCGTTCGACCGGCGCATCGCCGAACGCCGAATGGTCGATCGCCGCGCCGACTGGCCTAAGTAGCGCCCGACCGGCGCTCATCGTCCACGGCGGCGCCGGACCGGTCCCCGACTCGGAGCGTCCGCTTCGGCAGGCAGCCGTCGAGCGAGCGCGGGATGCCGGCTGGTCTGAGATCGGCTCGGGCGCGCTGGCCGCCGCGGTCGCTGCCGTCAGGCACATGGAAGACGAGCCTCTCCTCAACGCCGGCATCGGGGCGTGCCTGAATGCTGACGGGGTCGTGGAGCTCGACTCCGGCGTCATGGAGGGCGCCGAGCTGCGGGCGGGCGGAGTCGCCGGGCTGAAGGACGTGCGCCACCCGATCGATCTGGCAGCCGCGGTCATGCGCGACGGCAGGCATGTCCTCCTGGCGGGCGATGGAGCCTCACGCTTTGCCCGAGAGCATGGGATCGAGATGTGCGACCCCTCGATCTTCATCACCGATCGCAAGCGCCAGGAGCTCATGGAGGGCGCCGACACGGTTGGGGCGGTTGCGCGTGACTCGGATGGCCGGCTGGCCGTCGCGGTTTCCACGGGCGGCATCACCGGCAAGCTGCCTGGACGGATTGGAGATTCGCCGATTCCGGGCGCCGGCTTCTATGCCGACGATCGCTTCGGCGCGGTTTGCGGCACTGGCCACGGCGAGGCTTTCATCCGCCTCGGGTTGGCGAGGGTGATGGTGGTGGAGCTTCAGCACGGCATGGCCGCCGGCGCCGTCGCGACGGGAGCGATCGGATGGCTGGCCAAGAGTCTGAAAGCGTCAGGCGGTGTGGTCGTGATCGGCCGCGAAGGAGCGCCGGAAGCCGCCTTCAACACGCCCGCCATGCCCTTCGCCATCGCCCAGTGACGGACTCCGCCAACACCGGGGAGCTCATTGCGCTGGCGCTCAAGCGCGCCGGCGTCAGTCACCTTTTCACCCTCAACGGCGGCCACATCTGGCCCATCCTCACGGGCGCGACCGAACAGGGTATCCGGATCATCGACGTGCGTCACGAGCAGTCCGCCGCTTTTGCTGCGGAGGGCTGGGCCAAGGTGACACGCCAGGTAGGCGTTGCCGCCGTCACGGCCGGCCCGGGCGTGACCAACTCGACCTCCGCCCTCGGCCAGGCGTTGGCCGCCGACAGCCCGCTCTTCCTCATCGGTGGTCGTGCCCCCGTCTCGAGGTGGGGCATGGGCTCGCTGCAGGAGATGGATCACGTTGAGGTGGTGAAGAGCCTCACCAAGAAGGCGCTGACGCTCGAGTCGGCGGAAGAGGCCTACGGCCTCGCAGCGGAGTGCATGCGCACGGCGCTCAGCCGGCGCACAGGCCCGGTGTTCATGGACGTTCCGCTCGACACCTTCATGTTTGGTGCGGCGGACCTGCCCGAATCCACCGAGCATCTGACCGCGGATCTAGGCCCGTCGCCCGATCCCGACCTGATCCAGCAGGCCGCTCGATTGATTCGCGCCGCGGAGCGTCCGTCGGTGATCGCCGGCGGCAGCGTGTGGTGGTCGCACGCCGAAGCCGAGCTCAAGGACCTGGTCGAGGCGGCCCACCTTCCCCTTTCCGTCAATGGCATGGCTCGCGGCATCCTGCCTCCCGGCCATCCGCTCTTCTTCCCGCGTGCGCGCGGAGCCGCGCTCGGCGAAGCCGACCTCATCCTCGTGATCGGCGTTCCGCTGGACTTCCGGCTCAACTGGGGCCAGCCGCCGGTTTTTCCTGATGACGCCCGCCTGGTCTTCATCGACGTGGACGGCCACCGCAAGCACAGGTCTCCGGACGTGGCCATCTACGGCGACTTGAAAGCCGCCCTGGCGGCGCTGGCAGCCGCGGCAGCCGGCTCACCGAAGCGCACCTACTGGCTGGAAAAGCTTCGCGAGGCCGACGCCACATCCCGCCGCCGCGACCAGGCGATGACGCAGTCCGAATCATCGCCTGTGCATCCCGCTCGGCTGATCGGCGAGGTCGACCGCTTCGCCGACCCGGACGCGATCATCGTCGGCGACGGAGGCGACTTCATCTCGTTCGCAGGGCGCCTGATCGAGCGTTCCAGGCCGGGACTCTGGATCGATCCCGGGCCGTTTGGGTGCCTTGGTTCGGGGCCGGGTTACGCGATGGCTGCCAAGCTCGCGCATCCCGACA
>DATHDR010000199.1:0-17925 GCA_035318965.1 Verrucomicrobiia bacterium
CAGGCCGCTTTCGCGCAGGCCGGGCTCTTGAAGGGGCGCCTCACCGCCCCAGGGCAGCGGGTAGCGCTGCGGGTCACGAGCAGCCAGTGCGTACATCAAGCGGCGCACCACGCGGAGCAGCGGCCGGCTCCGTTCGCGCGCGTTGGCCCGAAGGCGGCCCAACGTCCGCGCTCCAACGCCACCCAGGCTCGAAGCCAGCGCTCCGTCGAAAGCGTCCGGGTCGTCAGGCATCCGCAGCGATTCCAGGTAGCCGACCAGGAAGCGCACCACCTCGTTACGCGTCGTCGCGCCTGATCCGCGCACCTCGTACGGCAGTCCCAGCGCACGGAGCGCCTCCTCGAACGGAGCGCCGAAAGCGGTGGTGCTGCGGAGGAGGATCGCGAAGTCGCTGTGTCTCAGCGAATTCGATTGGGCGTGAATGCGCTTGATCTCGCGCGCGACGAAGAACGCTTCGTCGACGGGATCGGCCTCGCGCGCGACCACGACCGCGGGCGCCGCGGGCACGACCGTCGTCCGCAACAGTCGCGGCTCGCGGCCCGGATGGGTAGCGGCCAGCACACGCTCGCCGGCGTCGAGCGCTTCGCGCGACGACCGGTGGCAATCCTCCAGGCGCCGGGTCGCGCTTCCATACACCGCGGCAAAGTCGCGGCTGAGCAGACGTGGGACCGTGCCGCGGAAGCCGTAGATCGATTGGTCCGGATCACCGACCACGACCAGGCGAGGCCGAGCCTCCGGCGGCGCGACGAGCCGGAGCAGCTCGAACTGCGCTGGGTCTACGTCCTGGAACTCGTCGACCAGGATCAGGCGGAACTGCGCCTTCAGCTGATCTCGCAGCGATGCGTTCGACTGGAGCAGCTCGATCGCGCCCGAGATGAGGTCGCGGAAGTCCAGCATGCGCGTGTCTTGCAGGCGCCGCTGGTAAGCCTGGTAGACAGACGCCAGGACGCGCAGTCGTTCGCTTGCGCTTGCTTCGGCCGCCAGCAGGAGGGCCGACGGATGCACGAGGTTCTGCTTCATCAGGGCGACGAATGTGAGCACGTCGCGAGCGAACGCATCTGACCGCCGGACTCCTTCAAGCGGCCCGAGCACGGCACCATCGAGCTCGCCGAGCACCTGTCGCATGACCAGCCATTCCTGGAAACCGTTGAGGAGCAGGCGCTCTCGATCAGGCGTGTGCTCGCGCAGGAGGCGCGCGCAGAAGCTGTGAAAGGTGGAGATCCAGGCCTCTCCGTACTCGTCGTGCAGACGCGCGTCGATGCGCCGCGAGATCTCGGCCGCCGCGCCGGTCGAGAAAGTCAGGACCAGGATCTCGCCGCGACCGGCCAGGCGTTCACGCACGGCCTGCTCGTACAGGTCGACCAGCGTGTGCGTCTTGCCGGTACCCGGTCCGGCGAGCACCCGCAGTGGTTCGTTGATTTCGTGGATGTCGAGTGGCAAAGGTTCCCCTGGAATGGCGCGGGCGTCCTGATTATGCGGGTGCCCGTGTCCTCAAGTCAGCCGGGCCTGTTAAGGGTCGCCACGCCATCAGGCCAAGGGCGGCAAGGAAGATGAGCTCGATCCAGGGCCAGCGGTTCAAGCCCGGACTGTGCGTCGTCAGCCAGAGGAACGGGCTCGCCAGGACCCAAGCGGCCGGCAGGGCGACTCGCCACGCGGTGTCGGGCCGTTCCTCCCACACGATCCAGGCCGCCGCGGCCAGCAGGCACAGGTCCGACGCGTGCAAGTACGGCGACGTGAGAAGCGAACCCACGATTGCGAGCGGAAAGACCATGCCGGACGAGCCGCGCAGCTTGAACGCGGTCGCGAGCACGGCGCCCACGATTAGCAGGCGCACGGCTAGCGCAACCACCCCGCTTAACTCCATCGCGCCATGCAGCGTGAGTGCATCGGCTCCGCTCGGGAGAGGTGCCCGCAGCTCGTTGACGTAAGCAGAGGTCCCATGAACGCCGAGCAGCAGGACGGCAATCAGTGCAAGAGCGCCGCCTACTGCAAGCCATGAAACGAAAGCGCGATAGCGCCCGGCGACCAGCAGGGCAAATGGCACGAGGATCGCGGTGTTCGGTTTGAGGAAGATTACCGACAGTGCGATGCCCGCGGCGACGTCGCGGTCGTCGCGCAGCAGCCGCCAACCCACCACCACTCCGGCCGCGACCAGCGGAACGACCTGGCCCAGGTTCACCGCGTGAATCACCCACCACGGCGCGAGCGCAGCCACAACCACGATCCATCGGCTAATTCCCGTGCTCACGCCAGACCACACGAGGGCGCCGGCAAGAACGATGAAGGTGAAGACGGCCCAGACGCTGTACGCGACCCAGTAAGAAAAGAGAGTCAATGGCGCGACAAGCCACGCAACTGTCGGCGGGCTCAGGAAGGGCTGGGACCAATCGTGCGGGTCCAGCTGCTTCTGGGCGGCGGCAACCAGCGCCTGGTCGTAGATGTGCGACCACCCCTGCTGCAGGCCCACGGTGGCCGCCGCCAGGTAGGTATGAAAGTCGATGCCCATGCGCTCCGGCCGGTGCGCGATATCGATCGCAAGCGCGACCGTGACTACACCAAGTCCGAGCCCAGACCAGATTCGGCGTGACTTGATCACTGCTTGACGGTACCTCACATATAGTCAAGGGTCGATGACCCGCCCGAGGCAGATCGGATTATGGGCGGCGCTCATCGCGATGACCGTATTCGTAGCCCACCTTCCATCTTTCGCTCATCGCCTGCTCGACGGCGACGAGGCGGTCTACGGCTCGATCGCCACGCTCATGAACACCGGCGCGCAGCTCTATGGGCCTGGCGGCGTGGACAACAAGCCACCGGGAATCTTCTGGGTCTACGCCGCGACCTTCCAGGCCGCCGGCACCTACCAGATGACCGCCATCCACGCTGTCGGGCTCGCGGTCATCGCGGCCACATGCGTCCTGCTCTTCATGATCGGCAGGGACCTCGCGGGAGTCCGAACAGGGCTTCTGGCAGCGCTGTTCTACGGGATCCTGACGGCGGCCGGCAACCCGCGACTGCTCGCCACCAACACGGAGCTGTTGATGATGCTCCCGCTGACGGCGTCCGTCCTTTTGATGCTGCGGCGCAGGTGGCTTTGGTCAGGGCTGCTGTTGGTGGCGGCCGGCGCCTTCCGGCAGGTGGCCGCGGTCAACATCCTGCTCGCGATCGCAGGCATCGTCTGGCTCGAGCCGCGGTCAAGCCGATGGCGCGCCTTGGCATGGCTCTCGGTAGGGATCGTCGCAGCCCTGCTCGGCGGTGCGCTGATTCTCCTGCTGGCTGGTTCCCTTTCAGGTTTCTGGCGTTGGACCGTCGGCAGCCTTTACGGCTACGCCTCGACCACCTGGGTATCCAGCTACGTATGGGAGCGCGCGAAGGACAGCATCATGCCTTTCGTCGTGGACATGATCGTGCTGTGGATCGCGGCGATCGCCGTCGCGACGCAGTGGCGCAACCTCCCGATCAAGGAAAGGCTGGTGGTGGTCTGGCTGGGGGTCGCCATGGTTGGGTCGATCGCCGCCGGCCACCTGTCGTGGCACTACTTCATCCAGGCCATGGGACCGCTCGCCCTGGCCGCGGCGCTGTGCTTCGAGCGGTTCTCGTTGAGAAGGTGGGTGGTCTCAGCCGCAGCCTTGGGCATAGCCGTACCGGCGGTCGGTTGGTGGGCGTTCGACCTCAGCGCGGATCCGCTGACCTACGATTTCAGCCCCCCCGTGCCGCAGCACCAGTCGGTCGCCGCGTACATCCATGACCACACGACGCCCGGCCAGCGTGTCTTCGTGTGGGGAAACTGGCCTGCCCTCTACGTCGAATCCGACCGGCTCATGGCAAGCCGTTTTCCCGGGTTCCTTCGAGGGTTCGCCCGCGGCTCCGGTCTTCCACCCGACAACTGGGATACGACTGCCGACGTGTGGCCCGAGCTGCGCTCGGACCTTGACGCGCATCCGCCCGCGCTCATCGTCGACACGGCGGCAGCCGGATGGAGCGACTTTTCGATGTATCCGATGAGCAACTACCCTGTCGTCGCCGCACTTGTCGCGAGCCGCTACCACGAGGTGGCGACGGTCGATGGCGTGGTGATCTACGCCCCCAACACTCCCTAGCTGTTCGTGATGAAGGGCGGGATCGGCGGCGGGGGCGGCAGCTGCTTCACCGGCGGCGCGTTCACCGCCGGCAGGTTTAGAGGAGGGAGCGTCACTGCCGGGACGTCGATTTTCGGCGTCGTGACCTCCAGCCCGCCGACCTTCAGCGACCCCGAGGCGGCCTGGGTCTCCACGACCGCGTTGGTGGTCTCGGCGACGTCGACGACCTGGTGCTGCAGCGGGACATAGTGCTGCACCGACGTAACCGCCGGCACGGTTGCTCGCTCGACGGGCACGAGCTGCGCAGGTGATGTGGGTTGCGCCGACACGACCGCCCCGGCCGTAGCGGTGGCGACGACGATCACGCCGGCCCTGATCATTTGCCGTCCGGCGAGGAAGAGCCCGATCGCATAGATCGCTTTGCGGCCAACGCCCTTTCCTCGCTCCACGTATTCGCTCACCCGGGCGATCGCCTCGCGTAGGCCTCGCTCGACACTGCTCAAGGTGATCCCCAGGCCCACAGCGATCTCGCGGTTGCTGAGGTCGCTGAAGTAAGCGAGCTTGATCAGCTGCTTTTGACGCGGGGGCAACGAGCTGACCGCCTCATCAACAGCCTGCCGAACCATAGCGCCTGAAAACCTCTTCCAGGTCTGGGTCTGGTCGCCACTGTCGGTCATGCCCTCGACGAGCATCCGCTTGAGCCCTTTGTTCGCGCCACGAACCCGGCGCCTGTAGATCGGTCCGCTGCGGACGCCGGTCATGAGCCAGCTCCGCCATGACTCGCTGGCGGTGGAGGCAATCACGCGGTTTGCGGCTTCGTGCTCGATAACCGACATATTTACACCGCTATACCGTGAACTCCCGGTGGGCCCAGAGCACCCGGGTCAAAGCTTAGTCCGGGGTTGGTTTCCTGGGTCGTTTGATCTCGAGGATCGAAGGTTCGAAGGCTGCGACTGAGATCACGCGATCGAGCACGCGGATCGCGTCGGACGCCTCCGGCGCCTCCGCCAGGCGCACATACGCCGCGGACCCGTCCGGGAACAGGAAGGTCGGCGTCCCGAAGACGCCGTGCTCACCGACTGCGCGCTGGTGATCACGCTCAAGCGGGGCGAGGATCTCAGGGTCAGCGAGGTCTTTGCGAAACCTCTCAAGGTCCAATCCTGAGTCGACCGCTACACGCTCCACGACCTCGGGCCTGTCGATGTCGAGCCTATCGCGATGCCTGGCCTGGAGCAGCGGCAGGTGGAATTCTTCAAAGTGCCCCTGGCGGCGGGCAGCCTCGGCGGCCATGAAGGCCAGCCGGCCCTGGACTCTTTCCGAGGCGGGCGCATCCCACACCGTCCAGCCATCATCTCGGGAGTTCACCTGCGTCAGGGAGAAGTAGCTCCACGTGACCTTGAGCTTGCGAGACCGGCCGGCATTCTGGAGCAGCACCGATGCGCGATATACGAACGGACACAAATAGTCGTAAAAGACTTCCAGATCGATGACCTCGGGATATCCCGACACGCTGACTGCTTCAACGCGTCTGATCACGACGGATATTCCCCACAGCTGGGCATGGATGCGCCCAGACCTGCTCGTGCGCATCGGGCCTTTTGCTGCGGCCTGCGCCATCGCGTATCAGCTCGCGTCGCGACCTGGATGGTTCGGCTTGAGCGCCGGACGGCCGGAGGTGCAGCTCATTTTCGCTGGCGTCGCTGCGCCTTTGTTGTTCCTGGCGGCGATGCTGGTCCAGCTGTGGCTGACGCGGCGGCGGGGCGTGCTGAGCGTGCCGGCCAACGCCCGCGACGCGTGGTTCCAGGCGGGTTATTACGGAGTCAACGGGCCTGTCGAAGAAGCTTTCTTTCGTGGCCTGGCGCAGGGCGGCCTGGGCGTGCTGTGGGGACCATTCGCGGGTTTCGTCGTAGCGACCACGGTCTACGTCCTCTATCACAGGCTGGGGCGCTGGACCTGGCCGGACACCTTCGCCACTGCGCTCCTCGGCGTGCCGCTTGGGCTGGCCTTCTGGCTGCTGCCGGGGCCGCCTTCGCTGCTCGGCGTCTCGATCGCGCATATCGCGTGCACGTGCGGGTTCCTTGGCCCTGGCCCTTATCTGTTGAGGAGGTTCGGCCTGGTCTAGACCTGGCGGCGACGCACGGCAAAATAGACCATGCCGGCGAAAAAGAGGACGACGAAGACCCACCACGCGATATCGCCCCACCCCGACGCGGAGGGGACGGCAGCCAGGATCTGGTTGTTCGTCGGGGCGCTCGAGAGGGCAATCTGGGCCCGGGCGAGGTCGCCGGGCGCACTGCTGACCAGCTCGTGCGGGACGATCCAGTACAGGACATCGAAAATCGCCTTGACCACGTCGTTGTTGATGACGCCGGTGTCGAACAGCTTGTGCACGAAGGCGATCACGCCGGTGATCACGTTGTAGTAGACGAAGGCGACCACCGCGGCGACGATGTTGTTCATCCACGTGCTGAGCGCGAGCACGATCAGCATCACGACCATCGTGTTGGCGACGAGCGCGGCAGCCTCGCCGGTAAGCGAGCCTTCCAGACCGCCGCCGAAGAGGAACATCACAATGCGCGTTTCGACGGCCAGCAGGCCGACAATCGCAACCAGCGCCAGAACAGCGCCTCCGATCTTTCCGGCCGCGAATGCGAAACGAGAGACAGGTTTCGCGAAGATGCTGACCGCCGCGCCCGATTCGAGGTCGTGGTAGATCGCGGTCATGCCGATCGCAAACGCGATGAGCAGGCCGAATACGCCAAGCGCCGAGAAGACGTAGTTGACGAAGGCGAGCTCGAGATAACGGTTGAAAGCCGCGGGGTCGGTGTTCGGCGCTCCAAAGCTTCCCTGGCTTGACGCGAACGAGTAAAGAACCTTCAAGCCGACGCCTAAAAGGACGATCCCGGCCGCTCCGAGGATGAAGAAGACTAGAAGGATGCGGCGTCTCGAAAGCTCGACAAGCGTGTAACGACCGACCGCCAGAGCGCCGTTCAATTTTTCTCCTGCTCGGTGATGAACGACGGAAGCTGGTCGCGCTGCGGTGTATTGGCCTGGATCAGCTCGACGAAAACGTCCTCGAGGTTGCGCCCTTCCGGCACCACCTCGGCCATCGTGCCTTCCTTCAACACGCGACCTTTGGCCAGGATCGCGACCGTGTCGCACACAAGCTCGACCTCGCTGAGCAGGTGGCTGTTGAGCAGGATGGCCACGCCGCTGTCCTTCAACCGATCGATCAGGGCGCGCACGTCGCGCCGTCCGAGGGGGTCGAGGTCGGCGGTCGGCTCGTCGAGGATCAAGAGCTTCGGCCGGCCGAGGATCGCCTGGGCGATCCCGAGCCGCTGCTTCATGCCCTTGGAGAACTGCCTGATATGACGCCGCTCCTGGTCGAGCCCGGCGAACTCGAGCGTTTCTGGGATGCGCCGCTTGCGGTCGGTCTCGTCGAGTCCAAGCAGGCTCGCGAAGTAGTCCAGCACCTCGCCGGCACGAAGGAACTTCGGGAAATCCGGGTCCTCAGGAGCAAAGCCCATCTCTCTGCGGGAGGCCGGCGTTCCGGGGTCTGAGCCGAAAAGCTGAACGGTGCCTTCGTCCGGCCGCAGGAGGCCGGCGATCATCTTGACGATGCTCGTCTTGCCTGAGCCGTTCGGGCCCAGGAGGCCGAAAGCCTGGCCGGGCTCGAGCGCGAAAGTCACGCCGTCAACCGCCCACGGATCGCGGCGCCGATAGCGCTTGCGCAGCCGCTCCACGCTCACCACCGCCATCAGCCAGCCGAATGGTACAGGGGTCCCCGCGAACTCACGGCGAAGCCTCTGAGTTCGTGGGGATACTACGCGTCGTGATGGAACTCGACCGCCAGCAGCGCCAGACCCTGACGTGGGCCGGGCTCGCCGTGGTGCTCACGGCTTTCGACGGCTCGGTGCTGGTGCTGGCGCTGCCCGCCATCGCCACCGACTTTCACGCCCGAACTCCGGACCTGACCAACCTCGGCTCGGTGCTGGCTCTAGGCGCACTGGGTGCCCTACCCCTGGCGATGCTCGCCGACCGCTTCGGCGGCGGCGGCTGATCGCGATCGGGGTCGCCGGCTTCTCACTCGCCAATTTCGTCAGTGGGCTGGCGACATCGCTCGAGGCGTTGGCATTCCTGCGATTGGTCGCCGTCTGCTTCGAGGTGATGGTTGGCGGAGTGGCGACAGCGCTGGTCGTGGAGGAAGCCCCCCCGGCACGGCGCGGCCTGGCGGTGAGCGTCCTGGCGGTGCTGGCCGGCTTCGGCACCGGCGGCACTGTGCTCTTGTACCCGCTTGTCGCGCCGCATTGGCGGTGGCTGTTCCTGGCCGGCGGAATCGGACTCCTGATTGCTCCGTTGATCTGGTTCCGGCTGCCGGAGGGCAGGATGTGGCTGGGCGTCCGCATGACCGCTTCTGCCCTGAGACTCTTGCTTCAGCCGCAGTGGCGGCGAAGGATGGTGGTCATCGCGGCAATGACTGCGCTCCTGGCAGTGCTGCTCGAACCGGCCGGACTTCTATTCACCGTTTATGCGAGCGAGGTGCTGCGCCTCTCGCCGGTGGCGATCAGCACCCTGATTGCAGTCTCGGGCTTCGCAGGTGCTGCGTCCTACGTGGCGGGGGGTTACCTGAGCGACCGATTCGGCCGTCGCTGGCTCGCCATCGTGCTGACGATCGCTACCGCGATTGCGACGAGTCTCAGCTTCGCCACGGGGACCATCGGCTTTTTAGCCGGCAACGTGCTTTGGAGCGCATTCGCCAGCGCCGCAACGCCGGTGTTCGGCGCCTGGACCGCGGAGCTGTTTCCGACTCGCGCTCGCGCCACAGCGGAAGCAACGGCCGCCGTGGCTGCCGCGGCCGGCAGCATCGCCGGGCTGCAAGCCGTCGGTTTGATCGCGCCCCGGGCCGGCCTCGGCCATGCGATCGAGCTTTGTGGTGTGGCGGCGATCGCCGGCGTCTTCTTCCTGTTCCTGCTGCCGGAAACCAAGCAAGCCCCGCTGCCTGATTAGAGGCGCGTCCGAATGCCCTCGACCCATCTTCGGCCCAATGTGGCCCGCCTTAACAGGCTGGGTTGACGTGCTGGATACGCTGGTATCGGTTGGCCGGCGGGGGAGGGTCGGTCTGGCGGAGGAGGGAGGGCCCTAGGAGAGTATGCCTTCGGTCTTTGACCGCGCCTCTAGAGTTACTGGTTCAGTGGATCGCGCGCGAGCTGTCGTGATCGGTGGCGGCATCACCGGGGCGAGCGTTGCCTATCACCTCGCCAAAGCTGGCTGGCGGGACACCGTCCTGCTCGAGAAGGACGAGCTGACCAGCGGCTCGACCTGCCACGCGGCGGGGCTCGTGACGCAGTTCAACCCCTCCCCGACGATGATGCGTTTCCGCCGCTACAGCATCGAGCTGTACGAGGAGCTCGGCGTATTCGAGAAAGTCGGCGGCCTGCGCTTTGCCTCGAGCGGCGAGCAGCTGAAGGAGCTGCAGCGTGGGGCCAGCCGCGCGCGAGGAATCGGGCTCGATGTCGAGCTCATCTCCGCCGACGAGTCGGCACGCCTGATGCCGGCGATCACCACACGATCGCTGCATGGGGCGGTATGGGTTCCCGGCGACGGACATCTCGATCCGCACACCGCCACCTTTGCGCTGGCCGCGGCGGCTCGAAAGTTGGGAGCGAGCGTCCTCACCCAGCATCGCGTGACCGGAATCGAGCTGACCGATCGTGGCTCGGTGAAGGCGATCCAGACCGACGCCGGCAGGATCGAGGCGGAGGTGATCGTCATCGCCGGAGGCATCTGGGCTCCGCAGATTGCCGCGATGGCGGGCGCGTTCATCGTTTCTACTCCGGTCGACCACCAACACGCAGCATTGCTAGCGGTACCCGGGCACGAGCTTCCGCACGACATGCCGTGCTTCCGCGACCCGGACAACCTGGTCTATGGAAAATCCGAGGCCGGCGGCGTCGTCCTCGGCGGCTACGAGGCCGATCCTGTGGCACGCTGGATCGACGGGGTCCCGTGGAACCACGCCGGCACCTCCCTACCGCCGGACCAAGCGCGATTCGAGCCCCTGCTGGCGGGCGCCGCCCGTCGGTTCCCGTTCATGGGCGAGGCCGGGATTGTGAAGCTCGTGTGCCACCCCGACGCCATGACGCCCGACTCCAATCCTCTGGTCGGTCCCGTTCCCGGCGTGCCCGGCCTCTACCTTGCGGCCGGCCTTTCGCTCAACGGCTTCGGCGGCGGGGGCGGCATCGGCCGGTCGCTCGCCGAGCTCATCACGACCGGCGAGAGCGAGCTGGACCTATACCCCTACCGGCCGTGGCGGTTTGGACCTGTGCACCGTGACTTCCGCTACGCCGCCGAGCTAGCGCGTGAGGCCTACAGGTACTACTACTACCTTCGTTATCCGTACGACTCGGACGAGTGGGGCCGGCCGAAACGCACGAGCGCGCTGCACACGCGCATGCAAGACCTCGGCGCGGTGTTCGGCGCCAAGCATGGATGGGAGCGACCGGATTACCTCCAGCCTGGACGCGCATGGCGCCGCGCCGGCGCCGACCAGCGTTCGTTCGGTTTCACACGGCCGCCGTACTTCGACAGGCTGGCCGAAGAGCATCGGGCGTTTCGCGAGCGCATCGGAATCATCGACATGAGCTCGTTCGGCAAGATCGAGATCACCGGCCCCGGGGCGCTGCCGCTGCTGGAGCGCGTGGCAGGCAATCTGATCGACAGGCCGGTGGGGTCGGTTGTCTACACGCAGCTGCTCGAGAAGAACGGTGGCATCGCGGCTGACGTGACGATCACGCGGCTTGCTTCCGATCACTTCCGCCTCGTCACGGGAGCCGGCTACGTGAACAGCGACCTGGGGTGGCTTCGCCTGCAGATGCAGGGTGGCGATCGCGATGTCGAGCTTCGCGAGTCGTCCGACGACATGTCCGTGATCGGCATGTGGGGACCTCATGCCCGCGACGTGCTCGCCCGCGTCACCGACGACGACGTTTCGGAAGATGGATTCCCCTTCATGGAGGCGCACGACATCCGAGTCGCCGGCATTCGGGTGCTCGCGCAGCGCGTGACATACGTCGGCGAGCTGGGCTGGGAGCTCTACGTCGACCCGGCGTGGGCCGGGCAGGCATGGGACCACCTGATGGCGGCGGGCCGTGAGTTCGATATCACGCCGGGCGGCTATCGCGTCCTGGATTCGCTGCGCATGGAGAAGGGCTACCGCTATTACGGCACCGATATGGGCCTGCTCGAGAACCCCTTCGAGGCGGGCCTTGGCTTCGCCGTGAATCGTGACAAGTGGGCCTCCATCCCGCGCGAGGTCACGCGCCGGCTGCGCACCCTTGCGATCGGAGAGGAGGAGTACGTACCGATCTACGGCGGCGAGGCAGTGCTCGATCGGAGTCGCGTTGTGGGTCGCCTGCGCAGCTGCGCGTACGGGTTCACGGTGAGCAAGAACCTCGCCTACTCGTACCTCCCGGTCCAGCTGAAGCCTGGCGGCGAGGTGCAGGTCGAGGTCTTCGGCCGCCTGGTGCCCGCCGTCGTGATGCCTGACGCGGTGCTTTCCAAGCTTGAAATCAAACGCTGAAGAGGCCGCGGCGCGCGTCGCGCTGTGGAGAGGCCAAGAGCCCAAGGTTTCGCAGCTCTCGGGAGGGTTGACGAACGAGAACTACCTCGTCGAATCTGGCGGCCAGAAGTACGTGATGCGCATCCCAGGGCAGTCGACCGAGCTGCTCGCGATCAACCGGGCCAACGAGGTCCACAACACGAAAGCGGCAGCCACGACTGGAATCGGCCCACAGGTGCTCGAGCACATTCCGGGCCTCGACGTCCTGGTCCTCGAGTTCATACCCGGACCGACGATGTCGGCGAAAGCGCTGCAGTCGAAGGAGATGGCCGCGCGCATGGCCACCTCCTTTCGCCGCCTCCACGGGTCGCCGCGCTTTCTGGAGGACTTCAACATGTTCCGGCTCATCGAGTACTACCTCGGGATCGTGGAACAGCACCAGGTCACCATCCCCGAGGGATACCGCGAGTGGCGGCCGGTGGTCACGCGGATCGAGCGTGCGGTCGCCATCGGCGCCCTTCCTTCCGTGCCCTGCCACAACGACCTGCTGTGCGAAAACTTCATCGACGACGGAGGCGCCCTGCGCATCGTCGACTACGAGCTCAGCGGCAACAACGACCCCTGCTTCGACCTCGGCAACACGGCGCAGGAGGCTGAGTTCGACCAGGAGCTGCGCGCGGCCCTCTG
This sequence comes from Verrucomicrobiia bacterium, assembly GCA_035318965.1. Classification (GTDB taxonomy): domain Bacteria; phylum Chloroflexota; class Dormibacteria; order Dormibacterales; family Dormibacteraceae; genus Palsa-870. Next base: position 12,322 of record DATHDR010000199.1, read on the forward strand.
CGCGGCGTACCTGGGTCGAGACGACCCCCGCCAGCTCGCCCGGATGAACCTGTTCGCTTTGATGTCGGATATCGGCTGGACCCTCTGGGGCGCGATCCAGGCCAGGATCTCGGCCGTCGACTTCGACTTCCGCGGCTACTACACCGGGCGGTGGGAGCGGGCGCTGCAGGTGCTGCACTCCGAGGATTTCTCAAGTTGGATCGAGGAGGCGTCCGCCAAAGAATCTCTTTGACGCCGCTTCGGGCCGGTGCTACGGTTCGCTCCGGTATATCGCTCGCATATCGGTCGAGCGGTCAAGCGAAGGGGTTCGACAGGGGATGGCTTTCGCGACGCCGGTGGCGGCGCCGGTCGAGGCGTTCGACGGGGCTCGCTCGCAGAGCGAGGAAGCCTATCTGCGAATCCGCGAGCGCATCGTCTGCCTCGACATGCCGCCCGGCTCGGTCGTCAACGAGAGCAGGCTTCGCGAGGAGCTCCGGATCGGCCGGACGCCCATCCGGGAGGCGCTGCAGCGCCTGGCGCGGGAGAACCTGGTCCGCTCGATCCCCCACCGGGGCACTTTCGTCACGGACGTCAACATCACCGACCTGGCCCGCATCACCGAGGTGAGGGTGGTCCTGGAGTCTCACGCCGCGAGCCTCGCTGCCGAGCGCCTCTCGCTGAACGATCGAGAGTCGCTGGCGATGATGCTCGAGGTGCTCGAGGAGGGGCCGGCCCTGGACCAGCGCGAGCTGATGCGACTCGACCAGCAGATTCACCGGCAGATCTACCGGGCGGCGCGCAACTCGTTTCTTGAGGCGACCCTCGAGCAGTACTTCAATCTCAGCCTGAGGCTCTGGTACCTGGTGCTCGACCGCGAAGTCGGCCTGCGCGAGGCGATCAAGGAGCACGTCGAGCTCCTGCAGGCGATCCTCGCCGGCGACGCGGCGCGCGCCGAGGAGAGCATGCACCGCCACGTGACGGGCTTCGAACAAGAGATCCGCAAGGTCCTGGTCGAGCGCTGATGCCGAGAATCTTTTTCGCCACCGACCTGCACGGATCAGAGATGTGCTGGCGCAAGTTCCTCAACGCGGCGAAGTTCTACGACGCCGACGTCCTCATCTGTGGTGGGGACATGACCGGGAAGGCGATCGTCCCCATCGTCGAGGAAGACGGCCACTTCACGGTCACGATGGGCGGTCAGACGCAGACGGTCGGTTCCGACCAGGTGGGCGACGTCGAAGGCCAGATCCGGCGCAAAGGCTACTACCCGCTCCGGATGAGCGTCGAGCGGCTGCACGAGCTCGACCAGCATCCTGCGCAGCGCGCGGAAACCTTTCAGACGGTGATGCTCGACGGTGTACAGCGCTGGATGGAAATGGCCAAAGACAAGCTGGGCGGGTCAGGAGTGCGCATCTTCGTGTGCCCGGGCAACGACGACGAGATGGAGGTGGATGACGTCGTCCGGAAATCGGAGATGGTTCAGCTTGGCGAGGGACAGATGCTGGAGATCGACGGGTTCTCGATGATCTCCACAGGCTGGTCGAACCACACCCCCTGGAACACTCACCGCGAGGAGACCGAAGAGCAGCTCGGCGAACGCATCGAGGCGATGGCCAAGCAGGTGACGGACCCGTCGCGCGCGATCTTCAACCTGCACTGCCCGCCCTACAAGTCAGGCCTCGACGAGGCGCCCGCCATCGACGCCGACCTCAAGCTGCTCCACGGCGGCCGGGCGCTCAGGCCGGTTGGATCGACAGCCGTCCGGCAGGCGATCGAAAAGCATCAGCCCCTGCTGTCGCTGCACGGACACATCCACGAGAGCAAGGGCGCGGTGAAGCTCGGCAAGACGCTGTCCATCAACCCGGGCAGCTCTTACGAGGAGGGGATGCTCATGGGAGCGATCATCCAGCTCGATCCCAAGAAAGGCATCAAGAGCTACCAGCTGGTCAACGGATGAAGAAGTAAGGAGAGGGAACATGGCTGACACCACGATGGGGACGGCGACGAGGCCCGCGCTGTTCCTGCGCAACGCAACAGGGCTCGTCAAAGCCTGGTCGACGTTCGACGCGTTCATCTATTCGTTCTGGTCTGTGAACCTGATCACGCTCGGCCTTTACGGGATGTCATTCGTATACACGGTCCCGGACGGCCAGGTCCTCGCCGCAATTCTCCTGTTCGGCGTGCTCACAACGTTCCTTGTCATCACCTACGCGATGTTGGTCAGCGTGATGCCGCGCACGGGCGGCGACTACGCCTGGCAGAGTCGCGTCCTCGGCGGCGGACTTGGTTTCGTCCTGTCCATCACCGGCTGGTGGTTCACGCTGTTCCTCTGGGCGCCGATTTACGCCAACATCCTGAACGTCCAGTTCTTCGGGCCACTCGCCTACACGCTTGGCTGGACCGGCGTCGCCGAATTCTTCAGCAGCCAGACCGGGATCTTCGTGTCCTGTCTGATCGTGCTCGCGTTCGTGAGCATCGTCGTCACGATGGGCATGGAGACCTATGCACGGATCCAGAAGGTCTGCTTCTGGATCGGCATCGCCGGCCTGGTGGTCGTTTGTGGGCTGCTCCTCTTTGCCAGCCCTCAGGACTTCCAGAATGCGTTCAACCGCGAGGCAACGAGCCTGTTCGGCGCGCCTGCCGGCGCGTACCAGGCCACGATCGACGCGGGAAGCAAGACCTTCGCCGGCTCGAACTTCGGAACATTTGCCTTCGGTCCACTTCTCCTGCTCCTCCCCTGGCTGGCCTTCTACCTCCTGTGGCCGAACTGGGGCGCGACGCTCTACGGAGAGGTTCGCGGGGCCAAGGACATCCGCAAGCCTTTCTGGAGCATGTTCGCCGGCCTGTGGGTCACCGTCGCGATGGTCGCGGTCGTGGTGATCCTGATCAACAAGACCATCGGCTGGAACTTCTACCAGTCCGCCAACGCTGCTTACTGGAACAACCTCTTCGCAGTCGATGGCGCCGTTGCGCCGCCGGTTCCGCTCTGGCCCTACCCAGTGATGTTCGCGGGATTCCTGGTCGACAGCCACATCTTCCAGGCGGTGCTCATCATCGTCATGGGCCTATGGTTCTTCGGTTGGGCCGGAACGCTTTTCCTATCCTCGACCCGCGTCATCTTCGCGGCAGCCTTTGACCGGGTGCTGCCTTCATGGGCGGCCAACATCTCGGCCAAGCGGCGCGTGCCCTATGGCTCGCTAGTCCTGATGATCGTGCCGTCGCTCGTGATCAGCGCCATCTACGCGTACAGGCCGGACTTCACGAGCGTGTTCCTTGACGCCACGGCGATCCTTGCCTTGACCTTCTTTGCAACGACGGTCGCCGCGATCATCCTGCCGTGGCGGCGAAAGGACCTCTACGACGCCTCGCCGGTCGCGCAGTACAAGATCGCCGGGGTGCCGATGATCACAGTCGTCGGTGTGATCACCGGACTGTTCCTGCTGTTCATGCTCTACCAGTGGTCGTTCAACTCTGACAACCTCTACGGGACGTCGCTCCAGAAGACGCCCAACTCGGTCATCTACTTCGTCGCGACCTACGTCGTGGCGATCGTCATCTACGTCGTTGCCCGCGTCGTGCGGAAGCGCCAGGGAATCGACCTGGACCGCATCCACCACGAGATTCCGGTTGAATAGCAGTTCCGAATGCCGCCGGGCTTCTGCCCGGCGGCACATTCTCTGACCCATGCTGGAATACACACTCCGCACCTACCAGAGCCCAACTCGCCTCGTCCAGCGCCTCGGCGCGATCAAAGAGCTGGGCAGCGAGGCGAGCCTGCTTGGCATGCGCCGGCCGCTGCTCGTCACCGACGCAGGCGTCAAGGCGGCCGGCCTGCTCGACACCGCGCTCGAAGCGCTGCGCGGCTCAGACGTCGAACCGGTCGTTTTCGACAAGGTGAGGGCAAACCCTGGAGTCGAGCTGGTGGACGCCGGCGCTGCCGAGTACCGCGCGCAGGGATGCGACGGGCTCGTGGCGATCGGCGGCGGCAGCTCGATGGACACCGCCAAGGGCATCGGGGTCGTCGCCGCTCACGACGGCAGCATCGTCGAGTACGAGTGGGGCCACAGCCCGATCCGCTCCCGCATCCCGCCGATGATCGCCGTCCCGACGACGGCGGGAACCGGCAGCGAGGTCACGCTGTGGGCCGTGATCACCGACCCCAAGCGGAAGATCAAGTTCAACGTCGGCGGCACGCCCGACATCGCTTCGTGGGTCGCGCTAATCGACCCCGAGCTCACTGTGAAGCTGCCTCCCGCCGTCACCGCAGGCACGGGGATGGACGCGCTGGCTCACGCGGTCGAGTGCTTCACGATGGTCTACCACCAGCCTTTCACCGACGCGGTGGCCCTGCTTGCGATGGAGTATGTCGCGCGCTACCTGCGGGTGGCGTTCTCGCAAGCGAACAACCTGGAAGCGCGCTACCACATGAGCGCTGCCGCGATGCTGGCGGGTCTCGCCTACGGGACCGACTCGGCAGGCGCCGCACACGCCATGAGCCAGACCGCCGGCGGCGTACACGACGCGCCACATGGCGCTCTCACAGCGCGCCTGCTCGGGCCGGTCATGGAGTACAACCACTCCGGCGAACCGGAGCGGTTTGCGCGAATGGCGACAGCTTTCGGCCTCGACACGCGCGGCGTGTCGACGTGGCGCGCGGCGGAGATGGCCGTCGAATACGTCCACCAGCTCACCGCCGACGTCGAGATTCCCGCCATGCAGGACCTGGGCTTCAGCGAGGAAGAGATCCCGATGCTCGCCGACAAGGCGTTTGCCGACCCGCAAACCATCGGAAACCCGCGAGACGTCGACGCCACGGCTTACCGGCGGATCTACAAGCAGGCCTTCGATGCCAAACCCAATGGAGCTAAAACCAAGAAATGACGATCGTCGTTGCGCGGTGCGTGAAGAAGATGTTTGTCGACGGCAAGTGGACCGACTCGGAGAGCGGCCTGCTCTTCGAGGCCACCAGCCCCGCGACCGGCGAGGTGATCGCGCAGGTGCCGAAGGGCACGCGCGCTGACGCGCAGCGGGCCGTGGAGGCTGCGCACAAGGCGCGGTCGGCGATGGCGAAGCTGAAAGGATTCGAGCGCTCCAGGCGCCTGCACCGCATCGCCGAGGCGATCGAGCGACGGCGCGACGAGCTGGGCCGCCTGCTGACTCTCGACCAGGGCAAGCCCCTGGTGGCCGAAGCCCTGGGTGAGGTCGACGAGGCCGCCGAGTACTTCCGGATCGCGGCTGAGGACCTGAAGCGGCTCGAAGGCCACGTCCTGCCGTCCGCCAGCCCGAGCAAGCTCGTCCTCGCCCGGCACTATCCCCGCGGCGTCTACGGGATCATCACCCCCTGGAACTGGCCGCTCACGATGGCAGCGGAGCTGATCGCCCCCGCGCTTGCAGCCGGGAACACCCTGGTGTGGACGCCGGCAACATCCACCAGCGTCATCTCGGTCGCGCTGATGGAGTGCCTTGCCGAAGCCGATTTCCCGGCGGGCGCCGTCAACCTGGTCACCGGGCCGGGCGCCGAGGTCGGCGATGAGGTCGCTGGCCACCCGTTGGTCGACGGGGTCGGCTTCGTCGGGTCGACCGAGACCGGCGCCTCGGTGGCGCGAAGGGCGGCCGGCAAGCACG
>DATHDR010000200.1:0-2839 GCA_035318965.1 Verrucomicrobiia bacterium
CTGATGTACCTGGCCGCCGACGACCCGGAAAAGGAGATCCAGATCTACATCAACTCCCCGGGCGGCTCGGTCAGCTCCGGCTTTGCGATCTACGACACCATGCAGTATGTCCAGGCGCCAATCTCCACCGTCTGCATCGGCCGGGCCGCGAGCTTCGGGACGGTGGTCTTGATGGCGGGCAAGAAAGGCCGGCGATTCTCGCTCCCGAGCTCCAACATTCACATGCACCAGCCGCTGATTGGCGGCCGTGGCCTGCAGGGCCAGGCGAGCGACCTCGACATCCACGCCAAAGAGATCATCCGCATCAGGTCGGTTCTGAATGAGCTGATCGCGAAGCACACGGGTCAGCCGCTGGAGCGGGTTGAGCGCGACACCGACAGGGACTACTTCCTGACACCGCAAGAAGCGGTCGATTACGGGCTGATCGACGGGATCATCCAGCAGACACCGGCGCCGGTCCTCGCCGCCACGCGGCGATAACTCCGCCAGCTCTCAGGCACACCCAGCCGATCACGATCACGCCGGTCACTGCCGGCACAGGCGCCGGCAGAAATGCCGCGATCGCTGCGCCAACTGACAGCAGCAGCCAGTCGTACCACTCAGCTTCGCCCCAGACAGCGAGCGCGACGGCGACCAGCACCAGGTCGGTGGGCAGGGCGTGGGGCGCGGCCAGCACGCCTCCGGCGACCAGGACCGCAGCTGCCGAACGGAAATCGTCGCGCTGGCGCCGGGCCAGGAGGACCACCGCGGCGATCGTGATCCCGGTCAGGCCGGCCACTGCGAAGGCCTGTGCTCCTGCTGGAAGCAGCGTGCCGAAATGGGCCAGATCGACCTCCCGGCTGCCCGGACGCACCGGGCCGTTGAGCGCCGGCAGCCACTGAAAAACCCACCGCGGGTTGAGCACAGCCGTCGCCGCCGAGAGCGCCACCCCGGCAGTCGCCCATCCGCCGAGCACGCGCCACTGCCGGCTCACGATCAGAGCCACGCCGAGCGGGAGCATGAGCTGGGGCTTGAGCAGGGTCAGCCCGAGGCACAGTCCCGCCAGATACTTTCGAGACCACAGCGAGATCGCGGCGCCGATCCCCAGGGCGACGATGCCGTCGAGCTGCGCGTTCAGCAGGAGTAGCGCGGTGGGCACCGAGGCGAATGCCGGCAAGATCGCAGCAGGAGCGCGCGGCCGCACCGCGAGATAAAGGCCGAAAGCAAGGCAGGCAAGGCCAAACAGGATCCAGAGCCTGCCGCCGAGGTTGGTCCCGAGCAGCTCAAACGGGATGGCGAAGAAAGCGACCCAGGCTGGAGCGACAAACGGCAGGATCCCGTTGATGCCGAGCGTGATCAGGGTTCGGCCGCCGGTGACCTCGAGCTCGACGCGACGCTGGACGTCGAAGTCGTAGAGGTGACCCGGATCGCTGACCATGATTCGAGCGCCGGTCGCAAAGGCCGGCCAGTCGGAGTTGATGACGTCGTTGCCGCTCTCGATCAGGGGATAGATGACGAACCCGACCGCGACCGCGAGCATGGCGACCGATCCGCGCCAACGCCAACGGCTCAAATTGTGGACTCGATCTTCAGCCCTCGCATAACGGGTGCCATCAGAGTGCCCTGCACCAGCAGCGACAGAAGCACCACGCCGTATGCGACGACCGAGACCCGGCTGTCGACCCCGTTGAGGCCCGCAACCGATAGAGCGAGCGCCACGGAAAGGGCGCCTCGCAATCCCGCCCAGAACGTAACGTGTCTCCAACGCCACGGGATCGGTGGGCCGCGGTATGCGGCGACGGCCAGCAGCCCGTATACCGGCACCGCGCGGGTGATCAGCATGATCAAGAACGAGGCCAGCACGAGCCACGCCACGGGCAGCAGGGTCCAGGCCGGCAGGGCGGCGCCGACGATGATGAACAGCATCGCGTTGAGCACGAACGCCAGCAGGCTCCAGAAGCCGAGCAGCTGAGGGCCATGCAGGCGGCCGAGCTGCGCTCCATAACGCGCGACCACGATGCCGGCGACCACCACGGCGACGATGCCTGAAGCGTGCACCAGGTCGGCGGCCAGGTAGCTGCCGTACGCGATGACGAGCGTGGCGAGGATCTCCAGCGGCGCGTCCTCGGCGAACCGCAGCAGGGCCAGGCCGACGAATCCCACCGCGAGGCCGATCGCGGTTCCGCCCAGCGTGATCTCCACGAAGCGGATGGTGGCGTCACCGAAAGACGGTGAGCCGCTCAGGATGGTCGCTAGCACCGCGGAGAAGACCGCGACGCCGGCCGTCGCCAGGAGTCCGACAGGAAGCAAGCGCCTTCTAAGCTCAGGCAGGTCCAGGGTCAGCGCTGCCTCGAAGATCAGTCCGGGGACGAAAGCGAGGAGGATGACGTCCGCACCGACGCGTCCGAACTGCCCGCCCGGCAGCAGCCCGACGAACACTCCGGCCGCCGCGAGCACGACTGGATAGGGCACCATTCGAGCGCGCTTGGACACCAGGCCGAGCACTGTTGCGAGGGCGCCGACCAGGATCAGGAGCAGCAGGAATCGCTGTTGCGGGCTCACACGTCGATGCTCATTCCGTCTCGGGCCGCTTTCACCTCGATACCGGTTCGTTGGGTCAGGTCCGCGGCGAGCTCCCAAGGATGCGCTCGCCAAACGGTCATCCCGAAGTGAGTGAGGATCGCGAGCCGTGGCTTCGCCTCGCGGATGATTCGTTCCGCGTCATCGAGGCAGAGGTGCGGCAGCTCGGCGCGGCACTGCATCAGCACGACGTGGATGATCATCACCTCGGCCTTGTGCTGCTCGGCGATCCCGTCGTAATAAGCGGAGTCGGTGATCCAGCCAAGCCTGTCGCCGAATC
>DATHDR010000201.1:0-4822 GCA_035318965.1 Verrucomicrobiia bacterium
CGTGGCTGCAGCGCCTTCGACTGCCCGGGGGGCGGGAACGGTCGTCATCGTCGACAAGGTCCGGCCGACGCCGCCGGCCTACCCACGCCGCCCTGGCGTGCCCTCGCGCAAACCGCTGTAAGGGCTAGAGCTGGCCCGCGAGGCGGATCTGGCGGCGCAGGACCCATCGGCTGGCGAGGTTGATCACCAGAACCAGGGCGACAAGCACCAGGGCAGCGCCCCAGGCCTGCTCCTGCAGCGCCGGATACGGCGTCAACGCGTCGTGAAACACGATGAGGGGAAGAGCAGCCATCGGTTGGGATGGATCCAGGTTCCAGAAACGGTTGCCAAACCCTGTGAAGAGCAGTGGGGCTGTCTCCCCTGCGGCGCGGGCCATGGCGAGCAGTGCACCGGTGATGACTCCTGGCGCTGCCGCCGGGAGCACCAGCTGCAGGGCGACGCGCCATCGCGGCAGTCCAAGGGCCAAACCCGATTCGCGCAAGGTTGAAGGGATGAGCGCGACCGCGCTCTCGGTTGTGCGTACTACCACTGGAAGCATCAGGACACTAAGAGCGAGCGCGCCCGCGAGACCCGAGAAATGGTGCTGAGGTGCAACCAACAGGACATAGCCGAATAGACCGATCGCGATCGACGGCGCCCCGACCAGAACATCTGAAGACAGCCGCACCCAGCTCGCCCAGCGCGCCGCTCCGTACTCGACCAGGTGAACACCGCTCACGACACCGACAGGAATCGCCAGCAGCGAGGCCAGTCCCACCATCACTGCCGTGCCCGCGATCGCATGGGCCACGCCGGCGCCAGGGATCCCGACGGGTCGTTCCACGTTCAAGTAGAAATCAAGATGGCTCGCGGCTGGAAGGCCCTTTGCGATCGTGTACCAGAGGACGAGTGCGAGGGGCACCAACGCAAGTCCCGTCAGCGCATAGATGGCGCTGAGGACCACGGTGTTCTTGAATCGACGCCAACGGTTGCGAGCGCGAATCATCTCGAGGCGGCCGCGGTGCGGCGAACAAGCATCAGGGCGACGAAATTGACGGTAAAGGCGACGAGAATCAGCACGAGGCCTAGCTCCACCAACGCGGCCGGATAGATCTGTCCTGTGGCTTCGGTGAACTCGTTTGCGATCACGCTGGCGAGCGTGTAGCCGGGCGAGAAGATGGAGGTTGGGATCTCGGGTCGATTGCCGATGACCATGGTCACGGCGATCGTTTCGCCGAGGGCGCGACCGAGGGCGAGGACCGTCGCGCCGAAGATGCCGGCGCGCGCGGCAGGCAGGATGACTTTCCGGTTCGTTTCCCACCAGGTGGCGCCGAGCGCGATGGATGATTCACGGAGTCCCTTCGGCACGGCTCGAATGACGTCTCGCGAAACAGCCGACAACGTAGGAAGGATCATCACAGCGAGCACTACCGAGGCGGTGAAAAGGCTCGTCTGCCGCGGCGGCCCAGACAGAAAGCCCATGAAGCCGAAGCGACCGCTCAGCGGCACCTCGACATGCACATAGAGGAACGGAGCCAGCACGTAGAGGGCCCAGATCCCATAGACAACACTGGGGATGGCCGCCAACAGCTCGATTCCGGTGCCGACGGCCCCGCGTACGCCTTGGGCCCCCGGTTCGGTGAGGACCATGGCGACTGCCATCCCCACCGGCAACGCGATCGCGATCGCAATCGCGCTGGTGACCACCGTTCCATAGATGAACGGCAAAGCGCCAAAGTTCACGGTTACGGGATTCCAGCTGCTGGTGACCAGGAATTGAGCACCGAAGCTGGTGACCGCTGGGGCGGCCTCCTGGTAGAGGACTACGACGATCGCCACCAGGGCTGCCGGAGCGGCCAAGCTTATTCCCGCCGTCACCAGGCGGAATCTGTCGGGGCTGCGGCCCATACCCACGCGCAGCCGGATCGCGCTTATCAACGGCGCTCCAAACGGTCAAGGCGGTACCCGATGCCACGGACCGTCGCGATCTCAAAAGCGACCTTCCCGGTGAGCTTCTCTCGAAGCCATCGAATATGGACGTCGATAGTCTTGCGGTCGCCGCTGAAGTCCGGACCCCACACATGCTCGAGCAGCGCGTCCCTCGTCTGTACACGTCCCGAGTTGGCGATCAGGTACGAGAGCAGGTCGAACTCGCGTGCGGTCAGCTTCATCTCCTTTCCGGCAAGCAGCGCCCGTCGCGCCGCGCGATCGATGGTGAAGTCGCCGATCGAATCCTGTTCGGGGAGCGATCGCGGCTCGCCACTGCCAGGTTGCGCTCGCCGCAGGACCGAGTTGACTCGAGCCAGGACCTCGCGGATCGAGAAGGGCTTGGTGATGTAGTCGTCCGCCCCCAGCTCGAGACCGACGATCTTGTCTACTTCGGTGTCCTTGGCCGTCAGCATGATGATCGGCACCCGGCTCGTCTTGCGAACGGCCCGACAGAAGTCCAGCCCGCTCATTCCGGGCAGCATCAGGTCCAAGAGGATGATGTCTGGTCTCGACGTGCGCGCAGTGCGCAGGCCCGTGGCGCCGTCGCTAGCCTCCTGGACCGAAAACCCGGCGCTCGAGAGGTTGTACTTGAGCATCTCGCGGATGCCTTCGTCGTCTTCGACCACAAGCACGCGCCCGGCGCCTGTCGCGGCCCGACTCAACCGAGCTCCACGACCTGTCCGGTCTCCAGGAAGACGATGTCCTCGGCCACGTTGGTGACGCGATCGGCGATGCGCTCGAGGTTGTGGGCGACAAGGAGCAAGGTCACATCGCGAAGTGCCCCGTCCGGATCGGTGCCGCGTCCCATCTCGGCCAGGAGCTCTTCAAAAGTGCGATGGTAGAGCCGGTCGATCTCCGTGTCGCGAGCGGCAACTTCACGGGCGTGGTTCACGTTTCGATGGATCAGGTCCTCGAGGATGTCGTGCACCTGGCGAATTGCAAGCTCGCCCATCAAGCCGAATTCCGCCCGCAATGGTCGCTCTGGCAGGGCACACAACGTGCCAGTCATGCGCGCGATGCGGACGACGTAATCGCCCATCCTCTCGAGCTCGCTGGCGATGTACTGAACACCCATCAAATCGCGTAGGTCGCGAGCCACGGGCTGCTGCGTCGAGATGACCATGAAAACCTGCTCCCTCACTTGCCGGAACAGCTCGTTGAGGTACTGGTCATCGCCCCGAACCTTCTCAGCGGCCTCCTGGTCGCGCCGCCGCAATGCTTCGAGCGCCGCTTCGATCTGCGACTCCACCATGGTGCCCATGCGGATGACGAGCTCGCGCAGCGTGGCGAGCTCCTTTTCCAGGGTCAGCCGCGGCACGGCTAGCCGAACCGCCCAGTGATGTAGTCCTCGGTGCGACTGTCACGCGGTTGGTTGAAAAGCTCTGCGGTGGGCGCGAACTCGACGAGTTCTCCAAACCGACTGGCCGGGTTCATGAGCATGAAGGCAGTGAAGTCGGATACCCGTGCCGCCTGCTGCATGTTGTGGGTGACGATGACGATCGTGTAATCGCGCGCAAGCTGAACCATGAGGTCTTCGATTTTCAGCGTGGCAATGGGGTCAAGAGCTGAGCACGGCTCATCCATCAGGATCACCGAAGGATTGACGGCGAGACACCGAGCGATCGACAGACGCTGCTGCTGGCCGCCCGACAATGAGGCAGCAGGAGCGTCGAGTCGGTCCTTGACCTCATCCCACAGTGCAGCTGCCCCGAGGCTCCTGGCCACAGCTTCCTTCACATCTGATGAGCTCCAACCCAGGAGTCGTGGCGCGAAGGCCACGTTGTCGAACACGGACATCGGGAACGGACTCGGGCGCTGGAAGACCATCCCGATCTTCTGGCGCAGCTCGAGCAGGCGCTTCGTGGTGATCACGTCTTCGCCGTCGCACCGCACCCTACCCTCGGCACGCGCACCGGGGACTAGGTCGTACATGCGATTGAACACTCGGAGCAGGGTGCTCTTCCCGCATCCCGATGGGCCGATGATTGCGGTGATTCGCTTCTCGCTGATGTCGAAGGTGACATCTTTCAAGGCCTGAAGCTTGCCGTAGAAAAACGAGAGATGGTCGACTTCGAGCTTGGGCTGGCCGAATACTTCGACCGGGCTCAAATCAGGCTTCAACACCTGCACGATAGGTTGCCTGTAAGCGCGAACGTCCGCCACCCGAATCGACGATAGGTGCGGAAGGTTAAGTGGACCTTATCTACCGGTTAAGGCTTCCGCCGGCAGGGAGATGTAAAACACCTGGCCGCCTTCCGGAGCGGCCTCGGTCCAGATCCTCCCACCGATCGCCTGCACGAGATGCTTGGAGATGGCGAGGCCCAGGCCGAAGCCGCCCGACTCCCGAGGCCGCGCTCGATCGACCTTATAGAAGCGCTCGAAAACCCGATTCCAATGCTCTGGGGAGATGCCCGGGCCGCGGTCCCGGACGTTGATCAGAACGTTTGAGTTCGCCACCTCAGAACGGATGTCGACCGCAGACCCGGCGGGCGAGAATTTGGCTGCGTTGTCGATCAAGTTGCCCAGCGCCTGAGCGAGCTTGGGCCTGTCGGTCGAGATGACCAGTTGCTCTGGCACGTCGACGGTAACCGGCCGGTCAGGGCCCAGGCGCGTGCGAAGCTCATCGATCAGCTCGCCGAGGTTGAACGAGGTCACCTCGACCGTCAGCGCGCCAGACTCCAGCTCGGCAAGCTGGCGCAGGTTGTCGACGATCCTGCTCATGAGATCGGCCTCTTTGACCAGGCGCTCCGCAAACCGCGCGCGATCTTTCGGCGTCGGATCACGCAGGAGGCTTTCGGCGGTGAGGCGCAGAGAGGTGATGGGGGTCTTGAGCTCGTGAACCAGGTTGGCAACG
>DATHDR010000202.1:0-13883 GCA_035318965.1 Verrucomicrobiia bacterium
GTCGGCACGAGCGCTGTTGCGCTCAGCGCTCGCTGACCTGAATGGTCCAGGTTTGCCCGAGTGAGAAGGGGTGAGACTGAGGGACTTCTTGTAAACCACCACGAATTGGCGGGGATGGATGGGAATCGAACCCACCCAGGACGCCTCAACAGCGCCCCGCAAACGGTTTTGAAGACCGCGGGAGGCACCAGCCCCCGTACATCCCCAGCCCCGCTACATTAACGACGCCCACGCGACGTAACTGAACGATGCCCGGGTCGGGCCGCCCCTGGCGCTAGACCGCTGGAGCGATCAGCGCTTCGAGCTTGGCTTTCAGGTCGCCCTTCATGTTCGGGCGGTATCCGACCGTTCTCTCTGCGGGCTTGCCGTCCTTGAAGATGATCACGGTCGGGATGGACATGATCCCAAGTGACATCGGGGTCGCCGGGTTCTCGTCGATGTCCATCTTCAAGACTTTCACCTTTTCGCCCAGCTCACCATGGATCTGCTCGACGATCGGGGCGATCATGCGGCATGGACCGCACCAGGTTGCCCAGAAGTCGACAAGCACCGGGATCTCGGACTTCAACACCAGGCTGTCGAACTCGCCGTCGGTGACCGACTGGATGTTTCCCATCTAAGAAGCCTTCTCCGTTTTGGAATCTGGTTTGGACTGAGGCTTGACGTCTGGCTTCGATTCTGACTTGGATTCCGACGTCGACTCTGATTTCGTCTCCGGCTTGCTCTCCGAGCTTCCCTCCTTGCCGGGCGCAGCGCCGTTGCTCGAGGACCCGGCGGAGCTCTTGCCGGCGTCCTTGTAGTCAGTCGTGTAGAACCCGCTGCCCTTGAAGCTGATTCCCACCGGGTACAGCATCTTGGAGAGCTTTCCCTGGCACTTGGGGCATGTCGTCAGAGGCTCGTCGGAGATCCTCTGGACGATCTCGAACTGGTGGCCGCAATTGCCACACCGGTAACCGTAAGTTGGCATCTCTTTTGGGTTCCTAACTATAAAGATCGATTTGGATCGAGCCTGAAAAAGACCATCCCGGAAGGGGGTTTGGGATGGAAGTACGTGCTCTTCTGTGGAAGAGTCTTCCCTTCCTGGGCCAGCTTCAAAACTACGTGCAGGTCGGGCGCGTCGAGGAAGAAGGCGGCCGCGCCGACGCCTTCGTCCACCCACCGCACGGCCTCCGCGGCGTCTCGGGTGTAGAGGAGGAAGTCCTCCGGGCTCCGCCTGCCCAGGATGTTGTCGATCACCTGGCGGTGTAACTCCACCACGGCCAGCTCCCCTTCCAAGGGGAGCACCTGGAACCGGTGGTCGCGGTAAGTTCCGGCGGCCACCCGGCCACGGATCGCCGCCAGAGTCTCCTCCAGCGACCCCTTTTCCTCACCCCCGGTCACGGCCACGCCGGCCTTCAGCACCCGGTGAGTCGGCAGGACGTACAGGCCCGGGTCTTCCAGGTCGGTCAGGAGGGCGAGGGTGAAGTGCGGCGCCGAGTCCGGGTCCCCACCCACCTCCTCGGCGTGCGCCAGGGCGGTCTCGTAGCGGTGGTGGCCGTCGGCGATCAGAACAGAAAGCGCCTCGAAAGCAGCGTGGACGGCAGCGTGAAGCGCCGGATCTGAAATCACCCACAACTGGTGCTCGGTGCGCTCGGGGCCGGTGAAGGTGACCGCCGGGTTGCGGCGGCTCACCACCTCGGTGATCTGCTGCACGCCGCTGGCGCGTCCCTCATAGACGAACCACAGCGGCTCCAGGCTCACATTGGTCGCGCGCAGCAGGGCCAGTCGGTCCTCCTTCGGGCCGCGGTGCGTCCTTTCGTGCGGCAGGACTACCCGGTCCTCGTACGGCTGCAGCCGGAGCGCCGCGATCAGGTCACGGCGCCGCCTCCCGTCGAAGCGAACCTCATGCACGTACATCGAAGGCGGGTCCGGCTCAAGGATCCGGCGCTCGAACCAGTCGTCGAAGGTGTGGGCGGCGCGGTCATAGTCGTGCCCGGGCCGTGTGAGGCGGACGACGTTGTAAGGCGAAAGCGCCTCGTAATGGGCCACCGCTGCGTCGGGTATGACGTCGTACGGAGGCGCTAACAGCGAGCCCTGATCGCCGGCCTGCGCGAGGTAGTACCGGATCCCTGGCAGGGCGCGAACGTCAGCGATGCGAATCTCCGCTCAGCTCGACGTACTTCAAGTCCGACATACCGGCCACGTCGCGGAGCCTGGCCAGGACGTCGTCCGCTACCCGGTCGTCGACGGCGAGGATCATCATCGCGTTGCCTCGGGGAGCGTCCCGGCCGACCTGCATGCTCGCGATGTTGACGTCATGCTCGCCGAGGATGGTGCCGAATCGTCCGACCACGCCCGGGCGATCCTCGTGCCGGCTGACCAGGAACCGGCCTTCAGGCACCAGGTCGACGCGGAAGGAGTCGATGCGAACCGCGCGGAGCTCCCCGTTCAACACGGTGCCCGCGAGCTCGTGGCCGCCCATTCGCATCGTGACCAGGCTGAGGTAGCTGCCGCGCGCCGGGCTGCGGCGCTCGACCAGCTTCACTCCGCGGCTCGATGCGATCAGGCGCGCGTTGACCGGGTTGATCCGGTCCTCGGTGAACGGCTGCAGGACACCTTTGATGGCTGACGCGACGAGGAGATTGGCGTCGTGCTCAGCCAGCTCGCCTTCGAAGTCGAGCTCGATGGAGCTCAGGCGCCCGCCGAAGAGCTGCACGTGCAGCGCCGCCAAGCGCTCGGTGAGATCCGCGAACGGCCGCAGGTAGGCGAGCTCCTCGGGAGGCATCGCGGGAGCGTTAACGGCAAAGCGCGGGAGGTCGCCCGCCAGAACCGCGGCCACCTCTTCTGCGACATCGAAGGCCACCGAGACCTGCGCCTCCACGGTCGATGCTGCGATGTGCGGCGTGGCAACGAAATTGGGGAGTACCAGCAGAGGATTGTCGCCTGGCGGTTCGTTCTCGAACACGTCCGAGGCCGCCGCTGCGAGGCGCCCGGTCTTGAGGGCGTCTACAAGCGCCGCTTCGTTGACGATGCCGCCGCGCGCAGTGTTGATCAGGCGGGCGCCGGCTTTCATAAGCGCGAGCTCTGGCGCGCCGATCAGGCTGCGGTTCGCGTCGACCAGCGGCACGTGGACCGTGACGAAATCCGACCGCTCGAGGAGCTCGTTCAAACCCACCAGCTCGACGTTGAAAAGCTCGGCTCGCTCGACCGAAACCACCGGGTCGTAGGCAATGACCTCCATCTCGAGCCCGTGCGCGCGCTTGGCCACCTCGGATCCAACGTTGCCGAGCCCGATCACTCCGAGCGTCTTGCCACGAACCTCGGTGCCGATGAACCTGGATCGCGTCCACTCACCGCGCTTCACCGAGGCGTCGGCTTGCGGCACCCAGCGCGCGAGGGCGAAGAGCAGCGCGACGGTGTGCTCCGCCGCCGCGACGATGTTCCCGCGCGGTGCGTTGACCACGATGATGCCTTTGCGAGTCGCGGCCGGGACATCGATGTTGTCGACGCCCACGCCTGCGCGCCCGACCACGCGCAGCTTGCGGCCCGCTTCGAGGACCGGCGCGGTGACCTTGGTTTCGCTCCGGACCACCAGCGCGTCGAACTCCGGGATGCGAAGGATCAGCTCGGCCTCCTGCAGCTTGCTGACCACGGTCACCTCCCCCGCCCGGCGCAGCCGCTCCAGGCCGTCCTCGGCCAGCGGGTCGGCGACCAGGATCCGGGGCAAGCTGGCTAGTGCGTCGCGGCGGCGACGCCCTGCAGCGAAGCGGTGATGGCTGCGACCGCGCGCCCGTGGGCGGGTGCGATGTCCAGCTCCTCCAGCGCCTGCTCGATGGCCCAGAGCACCTGGACCACGTCACCCTCGGCCACTGCGCCGAGGTGTCCAACCCGGACCATCTTGCCGGCCATCTTGCCCTGGCCGCCGGCGATCACGACGCCGTACTTGCTGTCCAGGAGCTTGCGGAAGGCGGCGACGTCGAGTCCAGGCGGCGGCACGGCCGAGGTCACGGTGTTTGACCGGTACCCGTCCTTCGCGTATAGCTGGAAGCCCAATGCCTGGAGTCCCGCTTGCGTGGCGCGAGCCAGGCGCGCGTGCCTCTCATAGACGGCCTCCAGACCTTCTTCCTCGAGCATGCGCAGCCCCTCCTGCAGGGCAAACGCCACGCCGACCGCCGGAGTGAAGGGCGTCATGCCTTTCTCAGCCCAGGCCTTGGCCTCTTTCCAGTCGAAGTAGAAACGCGGCGACCGCGCAGTGGCCTGCTGCGCCCACGCGCGCTCGCTGACGCTCACGAGCGCGATTCCAGGTGGCGCCATCCAACCCTTCTGCGAGCCGCTGACCGCGACGTCGATGCCCCACGCATCGGTCTCGATGGCGATCGAGCTGATCGAGCTCACACCGTCGACGACGACGATCTTGCCGGCGTCACGCGCAGCGCCCGCGAGCTGTCGAAGCGGGTTGGTGAGACCGGTCGAGGTTTCGTTGTGCGTGAGAAGGACAACCTTGGACTTGGGGTGGCGCTCGAGAAGACGCGCGAGATCGTCGGGTTCGACGGGCTGGCCCCACTCGAACTCCAGGCGCACGACGTCGGCCCCGTAGGCCGAGGCCAGCGCCGCGAACCGCTCGCCAAAGTTGCCGCAGAGGGCGACGACCACCTCGTCCCCCGGCGAGACCAGGTTGGCGACGGCCGACTCGAGGCCGCCCGTCCCGGAGGACGTCAAGAGCACGAGGTCGTTCGACGTTTTGAAGACCCGCTTCGCGCCGGCCGTGATCTCGGAGAGGATCGCGGCAAACTCCGGCCCGCGGTGATCGATCATCGGCCGGTTCATGCTGCGCACGACACGCTCGGGGAGCGGCGTAGGGCCGGGGATTCGAAGCTGGGTCTGAAAGGTCATGGGCGCGCTCCGGTAAAGGGTTGCGGCGGCAGCATGATTCTAAGGGGCGACCGAAATGGCCGCCCCCCAGCCGCTAGTGCGTCTCTGTCGTGTACGGAAGCAGGGCGATCGCTCGCGCGCGTTCGAGGGCGGTCGTGAGCGGGCGCTGATGCCGGGCGCACGTGCCGGTGACGCGGCGAGGAAGGATCTTGCCGCGGTCGCTGACGAACCGGCGAAGCCGCGAGATCTCCTTGTAGTCGATGTAGTTGATCTTCTCCACGCAGAAGCTGCAGACCTTGCGGTGCTGGCGCTTCGGGCCTCTCGGACCTCCGCCTCCGCCGCTTGATTCACGTTGTGGTCGGTTGACTGCCATCAATGACTCCTAGAAAGGGATCTCGTCCGGATCGACGTCGCGAGGCGCGTCGTCCGGCGCGGGGATTTCGTCGTGGGATCCGGCGCCGCTGCGGGCCGGCACTCCGGAGCTGCTTGCGCCACCGGCACCGCCGGCGCCCGCTCCTCTCGGCTCGAGAAACTGCACGTCGTTGGCGATGATCTCGGTCACGCGCCGCTTCTGTCCGTCCTGCCCTTCCCACGATCGGGTCTGGATGCGCCCCTCGACAAAGACGAGCGCGCCCTTGCGCGTGTACTGCGCGACGGTCTCCGCAAGGTTCCGCTTGCCGATGGGGTAGGCGACGATGTTGTGGTAGTCGGTGAACTCCTTGCGCTCACCGTCCGGACCGGACGACCACCGGTTCGTGGCGATGCTGAAGTTGGTCACCGCGGTTCCGCTCGGCGTGTAGCGCATCTCCGGATCCTTCGTCAGCCGGCCGATAAGCAGCGCCTTGTTCAGGTTTGACATTTAGGACTCCTCCTCACGCTCTGCAACAGCCACCGGCTCCGCCACCGCCTCAGACTCGACAGCAATAGGCTCTAGCACGACCTCCGCCGGCGGCGGCACAACGACGGTCGCGACTGCAGCTTTCTCTGGCTTGCGCACGATGAGGTGCCGGAGCACCTCTTCGGTGATCTTCAGGGCCGCCTCGAGCTCAGGGACCCGGCTGGGTTCGAATTGAAAATCCTGGAGGACGTAGGAGCCCTCCTTCTGGTGCTTGACCTCGTACGCAAGCTTGCGCTTGCCCCAGAGGTTGGTGCGCTCGACAGCGCCGCCCGACCTTTCGATCAGCGTGTTGACTCGCTTAACCGCGTCCTGGACCTTCTCGTCGTCAAGGTCGGCACGGACGATGTACAGAACTTCGTAATCCCTCAAGGGACCTCCTTCCTATGGGTTCAGGCCTCGGTCGATCGGTGGCGACATGCCCCCGGCCGAAGCCAGAAAGGGTAGGTCGGTATTCTACCAAGGGTTATGGCGACTAAAACGAAGGCTGCCGTGCGCACAAGCACGGGAAAAGGCGGCCGGCGGCCTCCGGTCAAAGTCAAGCGAGGATCGGACGTCCCTCTACTTCCGATCGCGGTCGGCGGCATCCTGCTGGCCTTCGCCATCGGCGTGATCATTTACTCCGTCGTCAACAACAAACCGACGCCCGGGCCCGCCACGGCGGCGGGCATTCCCTGCGATTCGCTGCAGCACTCCCAGGTCCACTACCACTCAGCCATCCAGATCGTTTACGAGGGCACCGTGCATCCGATCCCCGCCAACATCGGCATCAGCGGCGACCCCGCCAGCCCCACCTGCTACTACTGGCTGCATGTCCACGCCGCGGACCCGAACACCATCCACATCGAGTCGCCGGCCAACCAGACCTTCACGCTCGGCCAGTTTTTCGCCGTCTGGACGGCGTGGAACAAGGCTCAGGGACTGCCCGCCGAGCCCCTGGATGCAACTCACGTATCGAGCTTCACCCTGACGCCCGAACAGAAACTGGTGGTGTACATCGACCTGCAGGACGGCAAGGGCGCGCAGCCCTACACGGGTAACCCGAACGCGATCGTGCTCAAATCGCACGAGGTCATCACGCTGGAGATCACGCCCCCGACGGTCACGCCGCCGTCGTTTACGTTTAACAGCGGCCTGTAAGCCTCAACGCGATTCGAGGAGGACACGAGCCGCGCGGCAGTGCTCGAGCGCGTCCTGACTGTTGGCCGCGCGCTGCGCCTGGTCGGCAAGGCGCAAATGGGTCTCAACCGCGTCGCCGTCGAAGATGAAACGCTCGCCCTTTTCGATCGAGTGGAGTCGCTTCAGCCGGTGGCGGTCGCGATGCGCCTGGATCACCCTTTTCTCGCGAGCCAGGATCTCGCGCGCCTCGGGTTGCTTTCCCAGGGCCAGCAGTGCATCGGCCTGGCAGAGCCGCGCGTCCGTGCCCAGCGGCCACTCGGTTGAGTCGATGGCTGGACGCAGCGCCGCCAGCGCCCGGCGCGCGTTTCCTCGGGCCAACAGCACACGGCCTTTCTCGAGCGCCAGCTCGCGCTCGACGCCGGGCAGGCGCCCTTCGAGCAGGTAGTCGACCTCCGTCCCGAGCCGGCCTGCAATGACTCTCAAGACGCGGGTCGACGGCTGGCTGCGCCCGAGCTCGACCTGGTTCAGGAAGGCGCGGCTGAAGTCGGCGCCACTGACCTTGGCAAGGCTCATGCCTCGCTCGGCACGCACGCGACGGATGCGCTGGCCGAGCGTTTCGTCAGGAGGCATTGTCAAGCTCTACCTTACAGGTAGTCGCGAGGGTCCAGGCTGCGCGTGAGGGTGGTGAAGTTCTTGAACCCCTCCTTGGTGACCATGCCTGTGTCCTCGACGCGCACGCCGCCGAATCCGAGCAGGTAGAGTCCCGGCTCCACCGTCACGACGTCGCCTTCGAGCAGCGTGTTCTCATCCGGCCCTCGCAGCGAGGGCTCTTCGTGTATGTCGAGACCGACGCCGTGGCCGGTGGTGTGGTTCATCCTGGCCACACCCTCCTGGCCTTCAAAGCCTTTGGTCGTGGTGCCGTAGCCGCGATCCACCAGCACCTGGCAAACGCCGTGGTGGACGTCACGCCCTGAAGCGCCGGCGCGGATCGATTCGATCCCAGCGTCGAGCGCCTGCAGCACCGCGGCATGCATGCGCCGCACCTCGTCAGGTATGTCGCCGACCACCACTGTCCGCGTGAGGTCTCCGTAGTAGTGAGTCTTCCGGCTGGAAGGAAAGATATCGATGATCACGGGCGCGCCGGCTCGAATCGCGCCCTCACCCCGGAAATGCGGCAGCGCGCATTCGGGAGAGCCCGCGATGATCATGTCAGGGCACGTGAAGCCCTTCTCTCCAAGGAGGAGCGACGCGCGCGCGAAGAGGCGCTCCGACGTGAGCGGGCTCTCGTCGAGCCAGAGGATCCCGTCCCTGATGTCCGCCTGCGCCAGCTGGCTCACGACCTCGACCACGGCCGCTTCGGCGGCGCGCTGCGACGCCAGGATGAAACCGGCCTCATCCTGCGACTTCTGGCGGCGCTCGGTCCGAAAGAGGTCGCGATCGATCTCGATGCCAAGGCCCGTTGCTCTCAGCTCTTCCAGGTAACCCGCCTGTAGCCGAGCGGAGACTCGTGCCTCCTCCGCGGAGCGCTGGCGCAGCAGCCTGGCGGCGAGGCGCGCGTGTGAGGCGTAGGGGCCCTGGTCTTCGAACCCGGCCTCGTCGAGCTCGAGCGTCCTTGTCGTTTTGCTCTGGATCCGGGCGCGATCGATCTCGAGCGGGCTCACGACGAGGACGTCGTCGTTCTCGCCGAAGCGAATGTAGAGGCCGGTCTCGACGGCGAATCCGGTCGCGTATGTGAAGTCAGCATCGCCTTCGCCGCCGGGGATCAGGACGACCGGCTTCATCGGGCGGCCCCGGAATGCCGTTCGATCGCGGTGGCGAACAAAGTCGCGAGGGCAGCCGGCGCAAGCGAGTCCACCTCCTCGGTGACCTGAGCGGCCATGCCTTTGGGGAGCTGCTTGCGCAAGAGGTCCAGGTGCTGCTCGTAAACCCGACCCAGCGAGCGGTGGCCGGCACGGCCCTCGAGGTTCAGCTTCTCCTGCACCTCGTAGCCCCCGGTGTACGCGACCTCATAGCCGAGCTCGCGGAGCTGCACAAGGTCGCGGCGCAAGGTGCGCTCGGAAACGCCGGCCCGTTCGGCCAGCTCGAGAGGGTTGAGCCCGGGTTCCGCGATGACCACGGAAAGGATGCGCAGGAGACGCGCGAGCCGGCGGGCGCGATTCACCCCGCCTTTGAGGGGCTGCTTAGCCTATTTCTTCCCAGGAAGTTGCATTGCCCTCGAACGGATCGGGCTCAGCCTCCTCCTGGTTCCCCACCTTCTGGTGGAACCTGCTGGCGATCATCTGGTACGCCATCGCCTTGGGTATGCCGAGCTTGGTGAGCGACTTCACCTCGTCGGCCATGACCTTGTCACGGGCCGCCTCGACGGCAGCTAGCACCTCTTCGATGGACGCCGTCCTCTTGACCATAGGTATTTGATGATACCCAAGCCAACCCGCTCTTAATCGCGCCTTAGACTTCTCCTTCTCGCCTGTATCGCCGCCTTCGCGTGGCGGCATTGGGAGCTGGGGGATTGGATGGCCACTGAGTTCGCGCCGGACAAGATCAGGAACGTGGTCCTGTTGGGCCACTCCCACGATGGCAAGACGATGCTCGCCGAAGCCATGCTCTTCGCCTCCGGCTCGATCGCACGAATGGGTGCGCCCGACCAGTCGACCGCGACGACCGACTTCGAGCCTGAGGAACATAAGCGCAAGATCTCGATCAACCTTGGCGCCGCTTTCGCCGAGCACAACGGCTTCAAGATCAACATCCTCGACGCACCGGGCTTCTTCGACTTCGCGGGCCAGGTGATCAGCGGGCTGCGAGCGGCGGAAGGCGCCGTCGTCGTGGTCGGCCCAAGCCCTCAGCTCGCGGTCGGAACCGAGGTCGCATGGGAGCACTGCAACCGCACGAACAAGCCGAGGATCGTCGTGATCAACAAGCTCGACAAGGAAAACGCCGACTTCTACGGCGCGGTCGCCGCGATGCGCGAACACCTCTCCCCTCGCCCGTTCCCCCTACACCTGCCGATCGGCGCCGAGCAGGACTTTCGCGGCATCGTCGACTTGCTGCACCTCAAGGCTTTTGTCACGACGCCGGACGGGAAGGGCAACGAGGTTCCGGTGCCTGAAGACATGCAGAGCCTGGTCGAGCAGTACCGAGGCCAGCTCATCGAGGCCGCCGCCGAGAGCGATGACTCTCTGCTCGAGAAATACCTGGACGCCGGCACTCTGAGCGAGGAAGAGATCCAGCGCGGTTTGCGCGAGGGAATCCTCGCGGGGAAGGTGTCGCCGGTCGTGTGCTGCTCGGCCACCAAGCTCCTGGGCGTGCGGACCCTGATGTCGACGATCGGCGAGCTGATGCCGCCGCCCGAGGTCGAACCCGAGAAGCCAGCGAAGGCTTTCGTGTTCAGCACCGGTGGCGACCAGTTCGGCCGGGTCAGCTATTTCAAGGTCGTCGCGGGCACCATTAAAGCCGACGCCCACCTTCCCAACCTGAGCCGAGGAGGCGAGGAGAGGCTCGCTCAAATCTTCTTTCCGCGCGGCAAGGAGCACGTCGCCACGACAGAGGTCCGGGCCGGTGACATCGGCGCGGTGACCAAGCTCACGCACACGCTCACCGGCGACACGATTGGTATGAAGGACGGTGGACCGCTGCCACCCCTCGACTTACCTGGACCGGCGTACAGCCTGGCGATCACGCCAAAGGCGCGCGGTGACGAGGAGAAGATCTCCAGCGGGCTGGCCCGCCTCAGCGAAGAAGATCCGACGTTACACGTGGAACGTCTCGAAGAAACCAAGCAGCTCGTCATCGCGGGCCTCGGCGACGTCCACCTTGACGTGACGCTGGAAAAGCTCAAGCGCAAATACGGCGTGGAGGCGACTACCCAGACACCGCGAGTTGCATACCGGGAGACCGTCTCGGGCCACAGCCGGGCCGAGGGCCGGCACGTGAAGCAGTCGGGAGGCCATGGGCAGTACGGGGTCTGCGTCATCGAGGTCGCCCCCACCAAGCGCGGCGAAGGATTCGTGTGGGAAGACAAGATCTTCGGTGGAGCGATCCCGCAGAACTTCCGGGCCTCGGTGCAGAGGGGGATCGTCGACAACATGGCCAAAGGCGTGGTCGCCGGGTATCCGATGGTCGACGTCAGGGTGACGCTGGTCGATGGCAAGTACCACCAGGTCGACTCCAACGACATGGCGTTTCAGATCGCAGGCTCGATGGCCATCCGCAAGGGAGCGCTGGACGCAGGCCCGGTGCTGCTCGAGCCGGTTGTCGAAGCGGACATCCGCGTGCCCGAGAAAAACCTCGGCGCGATCATGTCCGACATCAACGGCCGGCGCGGCAAGATCCTCGGCACCGAGCCGGACGATGGCTACGAAAAGGTGCGCGCCACGGTCCCGGAGCACGAGATGCTGCGGTTCGCGCTCGACCTACGTTCGATCACCCAGGGCCGTGGCACTTTCCAGATGAAGTTCTCGCATTACGACGAAATGCCCGCGCACCTGGCCAAGGCGATCATCGAAGAGTTCCAGAAGGAACACGAGGCAGCCAGCTAGTATCCCCAGCGTGAGTCCACCGAGCGATCACGACGTCTGCGTGATCGGCGGGGGTGTGACCGGGGCCGGCATCGCGCGCGACCTTTCCTTGCGCGGGCTCTCCGTTCTTCTGCTGGAGAAGGGCGACTGGGGGGCCGGAACCACAGGCGGATCGAGCTGGATGATCCACGGCGGGCCGCGGTACCTCGAGTTCGACTGGGACACCACACGCCTTTCAACGCAGGACGCCGGCTACATCGTGTCGATCGCCCGCAACCTCGTGTACCGCGTCGTCTTCATCATCCCTGTCCTCCCCCACGATCGGAACAACATCGAGCGCATGGAGACCGCGATGGAGGTGTACGACCGATTCCAGCCGCTCAAGAAGGCGCATTCCCACACGCGGCTCACGTCGGCGGAGGCGCGGCAGGCGGAGCCAGGGCTCACGCCCGATGTGATCGGCGCGGTGACCATGGAAGAGTGGGGCGTCGACCCGCACCGTCTCGTCTACGCGAATGTGGAAGACGCCGTGGCACACGGCACTCGCGCCATGAACCACACCAAGGTGATCGACCTCATCCGCGATGGAGGAAAGGTGATCGGGGTGCGATACCGGGCCGCCGACGGCGCGATATCGGAAGCGCGGGCCAGGGTCGTCGTGAACGCGACCGGGCCATGGTCACCCGAGATCGGCGGAATGGCCGGCGTCCCTGTGAAGCTGCGCGCCGCGAAAGGGATCCACATCGTCTACCCGCACCGCATCTCGAACTTCTCGATCAGCGCCGAGTCGATCGACGGACGCGACCTCCTGATGGTGTCGCACGCCGGGTTCACGCTGCTCGGCACCACCGACGACGACTTCTACGGAGATCTCGACTCAGTGGACGTCCTGCAGGACGAGGTCGAGTACCTCCTCCAGGCCTTCGAGCGCGTGTTTCCCTCCATCAGGGCTTACCGGCCGGTGCGCACGACAGCCGCCGTGCGACCGACGCTCTACAAGTGGCGTCGCTATGAGGACGAGCTCTCGCGGCGCTATGAGGTGATCGACCATGCGACTCAGGGAGTCGAAGGCTTCGTGACGATCGCCGGCGGCAAGCTGTCGATGTACCGCTTGATGGCCGAGCAGACCTCAGACGCCGTGTGCCGCAAGCTCGGCCACCAGGGAAAGTCCACCACAGCGACGACCCCGCTGCCCGGAAACGAGTCGGACATGGAGCCGCCTGCGGAGCTCGCACGACGCTGCGGCATCCCGGCGCTGGCCGCGGTCAAGTTGCAGAGCCGGCACGGGTCGAACGCAGAAAAGGTCCTGGACGGCGCGCACGCAGGGAGGCTCGTGTGCAGGTGCGAACCGCTGACAGAGGCAGAGCTCGCTTATGCCACGCGCCGCGAGCAGGTGCGCACGCTTGCCGACGCGTTTCGACGCGTCGGGCTCGCCGCAGGCCCGTGCGCCGGCGCCGCGTGCGTGATGCGAGCCGCAGAGGTGATCGGTCGTGAGCTCGGGTGGAGCGCGTCGCAGCGATTCGACTCGGCACGCGAGTTCGTGCGCGGGGCATGGTTGGGCCGCGCGCCAGTCCTGGGACACTCGGGGTGGGCGCAAGAGGAGCTGGCGCAAGGCGCCATGCGAGGTCTGTTGTCCTGATGGGACGCACCGACTCGCTGGCCAAGCTCGCCTGGGCCTACGGCGTGCATCTCACGCGACGGCGCCTGTCGCGTCCTCGCTCCCAGCTTCAGACGCTGCTCGACACTTACGCACCCGATGGCATTCGAGCGCTCACTCAGTCGGAGCGCGAACACCACCCGCACCTGATCGGCTGCATCAACTGCGGGCTGTGCGCGCTCGCTGCGGCGCGCGTCGGCAAGACGCGCATGCCTGATTTGGCGTCTTCTTACATGCGCCTTTACGCGCGTGTGGGCGAGGCATCCTCCGATATAGCGGGGGATGGGCCCGATTTCGAAGCAGCTGCAGCAGCCTGCCCGGTGGGCGTCCCGCTGGCGGAGGTCGCCGCGATCGTGCGCCGCATCGCCGCCGGCTGAGTCCGGGGAGCGACCCGCCAGGCCGAGACACCGATGCGGATCACCGCTTAGCTCTTTTGGTGCGTCGCGCAAAGCGTGCGGGGATCGTCCAGGCGCCTGACCATCTCCGCTTCGAACCGCACCCGCCCCGGCGAAGATGAGCTATCGCCGGCCGGTTTCGGCGGCAGGAAGCGGAACGCCGGGGGTTGCGAGTTATCCACATTCTGTATACAGTCTGGGGACATCACACAACATCTAGCGTCAATGGTCAATAGGCTTCTGCGCAGGATCCGCCGTTTGCCGGCCGTCGACGCAGTGCTCACACGCATCGCCGGCCAGTTCACAACCTGGCCCGCCGACGACTTCGGACGGTTCGTCAGCGCCTCAATCGGCACCGGCATGACGGGAGCGATCGCGGCCTTGCCTCCTTCTGTCGAACCCCTGCGGCCGCCTCCGCCCACGTCGATCGTGCCGGCCACGTTCGAGAT
>DATHDR010000203.1:0-5612 GCA_035318965.1 Verrucomicrobiia bacterium
CTTTTCCTCCTACTACAGAACCTTCTGGCTCGGCCTCGGGACGATCGCTTTCGAGTTCCTGCTCGCTATCGTCGTGACCAGCCTCGCGCGCGGCCTGATCGGCCATACGGCGTGGCGGATGGTGCACTGGCTCACCTACGCGTCCTGGCCGGTCGCGGTGATCCACGGCATCGGCACAGGCACCGACACCTGGTCGGCCTGGCTGCTGGTACTCACAGTGGCGTGCGTAGGCGCGGTCGTTGCAGCAATCGGCTTTCGGGTAACAGCGGGTTCGCGCGACCCGCTCAATGAACAGCGCACCGCCTTTCAGGCCGCGGTCCAGCGGCGAGACACCCGATGACGGGGTCACGGCTGCTTGCCGGACGTGACCTGGCGTTGGGCGCCGAGGGCCTCGCCGAGCATGAGCGTCGATTGGGTCCACTGCCGGCCGCCGGCGCATCGGTCATCGAGCTCCTCATTCGCAGCGGTCTCACCGGACGCGGCGGCGCGGCTTACCCGGCCGGCTTGAAGTGGCGGTCGGTCGCGGCCCAGTCGGACGGGACCGCGGTCGTCATCGTCAATGGCGCCGAGGGGGAGCCGCGAAGCTTGAAGGACCGGCTGCTCATGACGACGCGGCCACATCTCATCCTCGACGGCGCGTTCCTTGCGGCCAGAGCGGTGCGGGCACGACAGGTCGTCCTGTACATCGGTGAGGCGCACCGCTCGTCGCACGACTCGATGGCGCGGGCTCTTGCCGAACGGACCGACGAGGAGCGCCGGCTGGTTCGCACGGTAGCTGCACCGGCTCGCTACGTGGCCGGCGCATCCAGCGCGTCAGTCCACCTGGTCGACGCCGGCATCGCCACGCCTACCACCACCCCGCCTTCGGCCCACGAGCGCGGGGTCGACGGCGCGCCGACGCTCGTGCAGAACGTTGAAACCCTGGCCCAGGTCGCACTGATCGCGCGTAGCGGAAATGCCACCGGCACGCTCCTGGTCACGGTGGCCGGAGGCGTGTCGCGCCCCGGCGTGCTGGAAATCCAGGCCCACACCACAGTCGCCGAAGCGGTTGAGCTTGCCGGTGGTGTGTCCGAACCTCCGCATGCGGTTCTCCTCGGCGGCTACTTCGGCACGTGGATCACGGCCGCGAAGGCATGGGACCTTCCGCTCGACCATGACGCCCTGCGCGCCCGCGGGCTTTCGCTTGGTTGCGGCGTGATCGGCGTGCTTCCCGGCAGCCGCTGCGTCGTCTGTGAGGTCGCCGGCATCATGCGGTACCTCGCAAGCGAAAGCTCGGCCCAGTGCGGGCCGTGCTTTTTCGGTCTGCGCGCCCTCGCCGACGCGTGCACCAGGATCGCCGAGCGCGGCACGGATCCCGTAGACCTGCAGCGGCTGCAACGATGGTCCGCGGAGGTGAAGGGTCGAGGCGCCTGCCATCATCCCGACGGCGCGGTGATGTTCCTTCAGTCAGCGCTGGCCACGTTCCCCGACGATTTCGCCGGGCACCGTGCACACCTGCGAGTGTCGGCATGAAGCTTTCGGTCGACCGCATCAAATGCGATGGGCATGGCCTGTGCGCCGAGCTGCTGCCGGAGCTGATCCGGCTCGACGACTGGGGCTACCCGATCCTGTCGCCTGGGAAGGTCCCGGACCACCTTTTGCCCCTGGCCCAGCGAGCCGTCGATGGCTGTCCCGTGCTGGCGCTTGCCCTGCGCAAAGTGGAAGGGCAGCGACGAGCCACGGCATGAGCGCGATGGTGCTTGGCATCGCCGACGACCGCGCGCTGGGCGGCTCGTTGCGCGTTGTCGTGACGAACCCCACGTATCTGCGTGCCGCAAAGGCGGCGGTGGATGAGGTCGTCAACGCGATCGACCACGCCGCCAGCCGGTTTCGCGAGGACAGTGAGCTGAGCCGGCTGAACTCATCGCCGGAACGCGAGATCACCATCAGCCCGCTCCTCGCGCAGGCCATAGCGGCGGGCCTGCGCGGCGCCGAGCTCACAGGGGGAGCCGTCGACCCGACCGTCGGCACGGCCATCAGGCTGGCGGGCTATGACGCCGACTTCGCCCAGGTCCCCACCGATGGTGCGGAAATCCGTCTCATCGCTAGTCGCATACCTGGCTGGCAGGCGATCCAGTTCAACGCCGGGTCTCGGACGGTGCGCCTGCCTCGAGGAGTCGAGATCGATCTGGGCGCAACGGCCAAGGCTCTCGCTTCCGACCTCGCCGCGTCCGCCGCGAGCAAAGCGGCCGGCGGCGCCGGAGTGCTGGTCAGCCTCGGCGGCGACATCTCATGCGCCGGCCAAGCGCCGCCCGAAGGCTGGCCGATCCAGGCGAGCGAGGACAGCGCGGCCCCCGTCGACGAGAACGAGGAGACGATCGCCATCTTCTCGGGTGGCATCGCCACCTCAGGCACGACCGTCCGGCGATGGACTCGAGGTGGCACGGTCCTCCACCACATCATCGATCCGGCCACCGGCCTGCCGGCCGACTCGTGTTGGCGCACCGCGAGCGTGGTCGCCGGCAGCTGCGTGGACGCCAACATCGCCTCCACGGCGGCCATCGTCATGGGTCGCAAGGCCCTTTCGTGGCTGGAGGCGAACCGGCTGGCGGCTCGGCTGGTCGATCTCAAAGGCGGCGTCCACCGGGTCGCCGGCTGGCCCGCCCCCGCAGCGAATTCGAATCTGGTTCCCAACGTTCTCTGAGCAAATCCCCAGGAAACTCGATCACGATTGCGGCATGAACAAGGACGGCCCCCGAGTCCTCGTCGTCGACGACGAACCCAACATCACAGAGCTCGTCGCTATGGCTCTTCGCTATGAGGGGTTCACGGTCAAAACCGCCGCGACCGGCCGCGGGGCGCTGACGGCGGTGACCCAGTTCTCGCCGGCGCTCGTCATTCTCGACGTGATGCTGCCCGACATCGACGGCATCGAGGTGCTGCGGCGGCTCAACAGCAGCGGAAGCAAGGTGCCGATCATCTTCCTGACCGCAAAGGACGCAACTGAGGACAAAGTCCACGGTCTGACGATCGGTGGTGACGACTACGTGACCAAGCCGTTCAGCATCGAAGAGCTGATGGCGAGGGTCCGTGTCGTGCTGAGGCGGCACGGCAACGAGAGTGAGAACGGCAAGCTCTCGCTCGCCGATCTCGAGCTGGACGACGAGGCTCATGAGGTGCGCCGCCACGGCCATGTCGTGGAGCTGACGAACACCGAGTACCGATTGCTGCGCTACCTGTTGATCAACGCCGGTCGCGTGCTGACGCGCAGCCAGATCCTGGACCATGTGTGGCACTACGACTTCGGCGGCGACGCCAGCGTGCTCGAGACGTATGTCAGCTACCTTCGCCGCAAGGTCGACCGCCACGATCCTCCCCTGATCCAGACCGTCCGCGGCGTCGGTTACGTCCTGAGAACGCCTAGAAAATGACGCTGTCGCTCCGGGGGCGGCTGCTGATCGGAGTCATATCGCTCGTCGTCGTTGGACTGTTGGTCTCTGACGTGGTCACGTACATCACGCTTCAGAACTCACTCATCGGACGGATCGACGACCAGCTCAAGGCACGATCGACGGTCGATACCGCCGTCATCGTCATAGGCAACCAGTGCCAGCGGCGTGGACCCGGCTCCGCGAACGACTTTCCTGCGGGAACGATCACCGAACTTCTGGGTCGTGACGGCTCAGTGGTAATTTCCTGCGGCTTTGAGCTCGGAGGCGCCCCCTCGGGCGCGCCCTTGCTTCCGAAGTCGATGCCGAGCGCCGGCCTCGATGTACCCGCCAATCCCTTGACTGTGGAGGGCACCGGCGGGGTGTCCCGATACCGGATGACCTATTGGCCTGAGAACTCCTTCGGTGGTCAGCTGGTGGTCTTTGCGATTCCCTTGACGAGCGTTCAATCGACGCTGGCGACGCTTCTCGTGAACGAGACGCTGATCGGACTGGGTGTCGTCGTGGCGACGGCACTTCTCGCGCTGCTGATCATCCGCATCGGGCTGCGACCACTGCAGAAAATGGGTACGGTCGCCCGCGACATCGCAGCCGGCGACCTGAGCCGTCGCGTCGAGCCCGCCACGGCGAAGACAGAGATCGGCCGGCTCGGGCTTGCGCTCAATGGGATGTTGAGCCAGATCGAGTCAGCGTTCGCGGAGCGCACCGAGTCAAACCAGCGTCTGCGCCGATTCATCGCCGACGCCTCGCATGAGCTGCGCACACCATTGACGTCGATTCGCGGCTATTCAGAGATGCTGCGCCGCGGTGCCAATGACTCCCCCGCGGACGCGGACCTGGCCCGCAGGCGAATCGAGGAGGAGTCGGTCCGTATGTCGGTGCTTGTGGACGATATGTTGTTGATCGCCCGCCTCGACCAAGGCCGTCCTCTGGAGAGCAAGCCGGTCGACCTGCAGGCGATCGCGAGCGACGCCGCCGCCGACGCGCGCGCAGTGGCGCCGCACCGCGAGATCACCGTGTCCTCTCCGGGGCCGGTCGTCGTCGAAGGCGACGACACGCGGCTGCGCCAGGTCCTCGGGAACCTGGTCCGCAATGCGCTGGTCCACACGCCGCAACACAGCGCGATCGAGATCGCGGTTTCGACAGTGGACGGCGTCGGGCGGATGTCAGTGGTCGACCATGGCCCAGGGCTCAAGCCAGACGAGCTCGAGCGCATCTTCGAACCCTTCTTCCGTGCCGATCCGAGCCGTAGCCGCGACAGTGGCGGCGCCGGACTTGGGCTCTCCATCGTCAGCGCGGTCGTCGGCGCGCACGGAGGAAGTGTGAAGGTGACGGAGACCAGCGGCGGCGGTGCGACCTTCGAGGTCGAGCTACCGCTGGCCTCAAGGTCTAACTGAGTCCAAGCAACTTCCCAGGATTTGTACAGCAGGCGTTGAGCAAGCGGCGCCAAGCTGAAGACGAAACGTTTGATACCCCTCGCTTCCCCCAGCAGTAGGGGGCGTCCCTAGCGCCCCTTACTCGGGGAGGTCCTAGCTCCTCGCCGGAACCGCCACCCCTGGTCGAGTTTCTCCGGCCCCTATGCGGCGATACAGAGTGGTGAGCGGTCGCGGCGCCCACCAGTTCGCCTGGCCGAGGATGCGCATGATCGAAGGCACGATCAAGATGCGAACGATGGTCGCATCGATCGCGACGGCGACTGCGAGCGCGATTCCGATCGCCTTGATGATCACCACATCCGCCAGACCGAAGGCAAGGAAGACCGCGACCATGATCGCCGCCGCCCCGGTGATCAGGCGGCCGCTCTTCTCCAGGCCCATCGCGACCGCTGCCTGGTTGTCACCGGTGCGCCGGTACTCCTCCTGGATGCGGCTGATCAACAGCACCTCATAGTCCATCGACATCCCGAACACGATGCTGAACAGGATCACGGGAAGGCTTGGATCGATCGACTGGGCGGTAAATCCAAGCTGCTGGCTGAGGTGGCCTTCCTGAAAGATCCACACCATCGCGCCGAACGAAGCCGAGATGGAGAAGAGGTTCGTCAGCACGGCCTTCAGCGGCAGCACCACCGATCCGGTGAGGAGGAACAGGACGATGTAGGTGATCAGGATCACCGAGCCGACCGCAGTGGGCGTCCTGCCCAGAATGAAGTTGACGACATCCAGGTCGAAGGCCGTTTCTCCG
>DATHDR010000204.1:0-2650 GCA_035318965.1 Verrucomicrobiia bacterium
CTGGGCGGGGGTTGGGCGTTGCTTGGGTCGCTTTATCTCGTGTCGCCGGTTGGGTGGGCTGAGGATAGGTATTACGGGAGGGTCGCCCGGCGTCGGAGGTGGTGGTGAAAGGTCTGGGAAAAGGCTGTGTGGCGGCGGGGATCTGGAGGCGAAATTGGCACCTCAAAAGTGTTGACAATCGAACAGATGTTTGGTAGTCTATCTCTATGCTCGCGACGCAAGACGTCTATCCCTCCAGCACCGCCCATCTGACCAACGACGAGCGGCGGGAGCGCTTCCGCGAGAAGTGTCACTTCATCGACATGCAGCTCATGTTCCTCGCCCGGGACGCGGCAGAATTTGCCGCCTCCAACGCATGGGAAGAGGATGGCTCGGCCAGCGCGATCGACTGGATGCGCTTCAACTGCCACATGACCAGCAACACCGCCGGCGACCTGATCGCCGTCGGCAAGAACCTTGAGCGAATGCCGGAAAGCGACCAGGCAGTCTTAGAAGGCGAGATCGGGTACGCCCACGTCAAAGCGATGGCGAGGACGGCGAATGCTGTGCGGACCAAGTTCGACGAGGCGCCGCTGCTGGAGAAGGCGCGGGAGAACTCGCCGGGCAAGTTCTATTACATCTGCAACCACTTCCGACACGCCGCCGACCGCAAGGGCTATGAGGCCGAGCAGGCAGAGCTGGTGGAGGACCGCAGGCTCTGGATCAGCAAATGCGAAGACGGCACCGTGCTGCTCAGTGGCAACTTCGACCCTGAGGGCGGCGCCGCGATCCTGACCAAGCTGGATCCGCTGGCTCGAAAGTCGGGCGCTCATGACAGCCGCAGTCGTGAGAAAAGGTACGGGGATGCCCTGGTCGAGCTCGCTTCGGGCGGCGGATCGCAAGCCCAGATCCAGGTCACCAGCACGGTCGAGACCCTGCTCGGTCTGGCGGGTGCGCCGGCGGCTGACATGGAGCACTCCTCCGTACCGATCTCCGCCACGACGGTCGAGCGGCTGGCCTGCGACTCGAGCATCGCCCGCATCCTGCTCGACTCCGAATCCATGGTCATCGATGTCGGGCGTTCCAAGCGGGTGGTTTCAGAGCCTGCACGACGGGCGCTGACCGCTCGCGATGGCCACTGCCGCTGGCCGGGTTGCGAGCGACCGGCGTCGTGGAGCGCGGCCCACCACGTGGTTCACTGGATCCATGGCGGAACAACAGACCTCGACAACCTGATCCTTCTCTGTCACAGGCATCACCGGATGGCGCACGAGGGCAACTGGCAGATCGTTCGGGGCGATGATGGCCGGATGCTGACCATCCCGCCGACGGTTACCTTCGGCCCTCCCGCACGCGGACCGGACTAGCCGGAAAGCTCTCCGTCCTAAACTGAGCCCGTGTCCAAGCTCCTTGGGTTGCGCTGTCGCGAATGCGGCGCCGAGTATGAGCTGCAAGCGACGCATGTCTGCGAGATGTGCTTCGGGCCGCTTGACGTCGTCTACGACCAGGCTGCCTTGAAGAAAACCGTGAGCCGGCAGCGGATCGAGCAGGGACCCAAATCGATGTGGCGCTACCGCGACCTCCTGCCAGTCGAGGATTCAGCGGCGGTGGTGACGTTGGGCGAAGGCATGACACCGCTCGTCAAGGCGGACCGCCTGGGCGCGGAGCTTGGGCTGCGCAACCTCTATCTGAAGAACGACAGCATGAACCCGACGAACTCCTTCAAGGACCGCGTGGTTTCGGTTGCCATCAGCTGGGCTCGGTCGAACGGTTTCGAAACCATCGCGTGCGCGTCCACGGGCAACCTGGCCAACTCGGTCGCTGCATATGCGGCTCGAGCGGGGCTGGAATGCTTCGTGTTCATCCCGGTCGACCTCGAGCCGGCCAAGATCGTCAGCATCGGAGTGTTCGAACCCAACATGGTTGCGGTTCGCGGCAACTACGACGAGGTCAACCGGCTCTGCAGCCAGCTCGTCGAGTCGACCCCATGGGCCTTTTGCAACATCAACATCAGGCCCTTTTACGCTGAGGGATCCAAGACGCTGACGTTCGAGACGGCCGAGCAGCTGGGCTGGAAGCTGCCGGACGAGATCATCATCCCGATCGCGAGCGGCTGCCAGTTCGTGCGTCATCGCCAGGCGGCGAGGGAGCTGGTCGAGTACGGGCTGGTCCGGGAGGATCGGGTCCCGAGGTTCACCGGCGCCCAGGCGCTCGGATGCGCCCCGGTGTACAACGCGTGGAACTCAGACACCCCCGAGCGGGTGATGCCCGTGAAGCCGGACACGATCGCGCGGTCGATCGCGATCGGCAACCCATCCGACGGGATGTACGTGAACCGGATCGCCCGGGAGACAGGGGGCGTGGTCGAGGCTGTTACGGAAGAGGAGATCGTCGACGCGATGCGGCTGCTCGCCAGGACCGAAGGAATCTTCACCGAGACTGCCGGGGGTGTGACCATCGGCGTGTTGAAAAAGCTCGCCAAGGCCGGGCGATGGAATGGTGACGAGGTGGTGGTCGCGTACGTGACCGGCCACGGCCTGAAGACGGCGGACGTGCTTGCCTCGGCGAACGGCCACTCAAAGCGCGTGGAAATAGAACCCACGCTAAAGTCGTTTCGCGAAGTGGTGAAAATCTAGAAATGGCTCAATTCCGCATCCCTGGCCCACTGCGG
>DATHDR010000205.1:0-6051 GCA_035318965.1 Verrucomicrobiia bacterium
GGCCAGCTTGCCGAAGATCATCGGCTGGTCGGGGTACCCGGCGTGGCCTTCGATGACGGCGTCGCCTGGGGCTCCCGGGATCGGACCGGCCCGGTACCAGCCCGCGTTCCAGCCATTCACGGGCAGATTCATCACGCCAAAACGGTTGGTCCCGACCCCCTCCACCGAACGGTGGACGTTCAGGGTGGGGATCAGCAGCTGGACTGGGGGAGCGGTCGGTACCAGTGCTTTTGAGCTGACGGTTGCGCCGCCTGCCCGTGCGATGGCAGAGAGCTTCGAAATGCCGGGAAGGACGAGCCCAAACAGCGGTTGTTCCGCCACCGCCGCTTGCACGCGAACACCTGGCTGCGGCCAGACCGCACTGTCCTCGGTGGGCACAGCGTCTCGTGGTGAAAAGGCCAGCGTAGCCAGCAGCAGCCCGCCAAGCGCCACCTGCCCCAGCAGCTGCGCGGATGGGTGCACGCGATGCACCAACGACGGCCAGCTGTTGATCATTATCCCGGCCTAGGCGCTGCGGCGGCGGCGCCTCCGGCTGCTGATCACCAGCGCGGCTGCGCCAAGACCCGCGCCGGCGCCGATCACGAGCAGCCAGGGAAACGATCCGAGCAGCTCCCAGGGGACGCCGAGTGTTGCCGGCAAGACGTTCCCTGCCGGCGGCGGGACGTACGCGGGTGTGGGGTAGCTTGCCGTGAAGCCTCCTGCGCATCCGCTGGGCTGGATGATGCGGTTGGTGTCAAGCGTCACCCCGGCCGTGCGAGCCAGGGCGCGGCCATTGAGCGTTGCACCGGTCTGCATCTGAATTCCGATCTGAGCCATGATCGTGCCTACGAACGTGGTCGAAGTGGCGATTGTCGCCGAGCTGCCGACCACCCAGAAGATGTCGCATGGCTGTGCGCCGTTGATGAGTGAGACCCGCGCACCCGAAGCCGTGACGAGCGTGGTGCCGGCCTTGAAGATGTACACACCTCCGCCGCTAAGCGTGAGCGTTCCGGTCAGTGTCGGCGCAGTACTTTGGTTGTAGACCCCAGGGCCTAGAGTCAGGCCGCCGAGGTTCACGCCGGTGTAATCGGTGGTGACCGGTTGGCCTGAGGCGTTGGAGAATGCGTTTCCTAAATCGGTCTGCGCCTGTATGTACACGGCATCGGCGTTGTGTTGAGGGCCGGCCGTTCCGGGAGGAAATCCAGTGATACCAGCCGCCGCCCCGATGGCGCCGGTGATCCAGCTGGGGCCGGTGTTGGTCAGGCTTGTGCCGGTCCCCGCGAGGACGGCGAAGTTGCCTGCGGTTCCCAATCCGGGGTCGGTGGCCGCCAACGCCGCAGCCGGCCAGATGAGAACGGTGAGTGCTGCAACGAAGAGTGCAATAAAGGTTCGGCGCATGTTTTTCACCCCTTCATAGTGTCGAAGCGGCGTAACAATATCCGTAAAACCACCGGCGGTCAACTCGCCGGCGGGGTCGTCAAGCCTGGAGTTTGTGGCCAGCGTGCCCGTCCAACTGGGCGATACGGGCCTCCCAGTAACCGAGGCGCTGGCGGAACCTTTCGGCCTGGGCGACGACGACCGGCACGTTGGTCAGCTCGACCTCGCGACGGGCTTCGTCCGACTGGGTGTTCATCAGCTGGCGGATACGGTCGAGCACCTTCTCCTCCATGGCCAGGATCTCGGTGTAGATCTGTCGCCAGTAGAGCGCGTGCTCGAGCGTCGCGTGTGCCGGAGCGCCCTCACCATCCATCGCCTGGGTCCAGTCACCACCACGTTCTGCTGCAACGACATCGGGCCGCGCGCCAGCGAGCCGGGTCTTCTTCATTCCGCAGGCATACAGCCCCGAGCGTAAAAAGATCAGCAATTTTTCCACCCGGGGATTTATACGCAGTCGGCTCAGTCGGGGTGGAACACCAGCGAGTACCCGCGGCCTGGCTTGTTGACGAGGTCAACAGGAATGCCGAGGTCGACGAGGATCTTTCTAAGCCGGCGCACGTAGTTGCGCACCTCTTCAGGAAATAGCGCGGGGTCGGCCCATGCCTGACCCAGGATCTGGGTGGTGGTGAAAAAGCGGTGAGGATGGTCAAGCAGGAATTGAAGAAGCTGAAACTCCCGCTTGGTCAGGGCTATCTCATGGCCTTTGTGCCGGACCATGCGGCCCGCAGGGTCCAGCCATAACCCCTGGAGATCCCAGAGCCGGCGGTACCAGAGGTCGAGGCGCTGCTGGTAGCCATCCATCTGGCTCTCGATGATCTCGAGATCGACGGCCGCGGCCTTCTGGGCGGGAGGCGAGAGGCT
Source organism: Verrucomicrobiia bacterium (assembly GCA_035318965.1). GTDB lineage: Bacteria > Chloroflexota > Dormibacteria > Dormibacterales > Dormibacteraceae > Palsa-870. Next base: position 2,278 of record DATHDR010000205.1, read on the forward strand.
TGCCATGTCGCGGCGTACCCGGCCGAGGATCCCGCGCTTGAACTCGAGGAGATCCGCATAGATGCTCATCCAGTGCCGCGCGTCTTCCCAGCGCGTGGTCGCGATGTCCTCTCCTTCGAGCGGACGTGATGGGCCTCGGCGGTCGCTGGCCGCCCGGCGCCCAGTCGCGCGAGCCTTGGGTGTCCCTCCACTTCCCTTCGGCAAACTCCGCTAAGCATCGCAAAGATCGAGGGGAGTTGCCAGGCTACTTGAGAAAGACCGCTCGCACGCAGCCCCTGTTAGGTGTAGTGTCCTCCTTGGCCCTGAGGGACACGTTCGACGGAGTCGGAGTTGGTCGCAAGACCGGGTCCGAAGCCGACGAGGCGATCCGTTAGGGTCATTTGTTTTCCAGGGGCAAACTCAGCCGGAGGCGCGTGCCCGAACCAGGTTCGCTCTCGATTTCGAGCTTTCCTCGGTGCGCAGCCGCAATGTCATGAGCGATCGCCAGACCGAGCCCTGAACCATTCGAGTCCGCGCCTTTCACGAATCGCTCGAAGACGTGAGGCAGCAGCTCCGGCCGGATTCCCTCACCCGTGTCAGCGACGGTGACAACGGCCTGATCGCCCGATCGGCTGAGCCCGACTTTGATCGAGCCGCCCTGCGGCGTGTGGCGGATCGCGTTGGAAAGGAGGTTGCCGATCACGCTCCGGATTCGAGCGGGGTCAATGTCGACCAGAGGAAGGCCGGCGGCCAGGTCTGACTCGAGCTCGAGGCCGGCCGAATCCGCTTGGGGCTTGAAAGATTCCACTGAGTCGGCGAGGAGCGCGGCCACGTCAGTGGGTTCTTTGTTCAACACAAGGCTTCCCGCGTAGGTCAAGACCAGAGTGCGCAGGTCCTCCACCAGCCGGTCGAGCGCTTGCGTCGCATCAAGGATGGGGGCCAGGTGCGCGGGGTCGGCCGGATACATTCCGTCCGCAATCGCTTCGGCCTGGCCCCGAATGACCGAAAGGGGTGTGCGCAGCTCATGTGTGACGTCGGCCAGGAAGCTGCGGCGCTGCTCGTCGATGGTCTTCAGTCGCGCCGACATCGAGTTGAAAGCCCGCGCGACCGAGCGAATGTCCGCCGAGCCCCATTCCGGTACCTGCGCCGAATAGTCGCCAGACTCGATTCGGCGGGCGGCTTCGATCAGGTTGTTCATCGGCCGCGTCATCCGCCGCACGCCGCCCGAAACCGCAACCGCAATCAGGACGAGCACGAGCAAGATTGGTAAGGCGAAGAATGGGTGAAATTCGCCGCCACCCCGCCCAAATACCGCGCCGGCCAGGACGCCCGCAAGAAGTGCGACGACAAGCGCGGTTACGACGAAGCATCCGATCCAGCGAATGAATGGGGGAGGGCCATAGCCCCGACCCCAGCGTTGAGGTGGGAACGGTTCGCCCTCCGGCCACCAGGGCGGGCGACGGCCAGGCGGGGGTCCCCAGCCTCCCGCTGGGCTCATCGTTCCGGCGGCTCGGCGAACCGATAGCCGACGCCGAACACAGTCAGGATGAATCGCGGCGATCGCGGATCGGGCTCGACCTTCTTTCTCACGTTCTTGATGTGTGCGTCGATCGCCCGCTCATATGACTCGAAGGCGACCCCTCGCACGGCGTTCAGAAGCTGGGCTCGCGTAAACACCCGGCCCGGCTGGCGTGCCATCGTCGCCACCAGCTGGAACTCCGTCCTGGTCAGATCAACGTTTCGGCCGCCGAACCGTGCCTCCATCCGCGCCTCGTCCAGCTCAACATCCGAGCCGACTCGGACCAGGTCTGAGGGCGAACGTAATCCCTCTGCCCGGCGCAGCACCGCTCGCACCCGCGCCACCAGCTCTTTGGGACTGAAAGGCTTGGTCAGGTAGTCGTCCGCGCCCAGCTCCAGGCCCACCAGCTTGTCCGACTCCTCCGTGCGAGCCGTGAGCATGATGATCGGCACCTCGCCTTCCCGCCTCAGAGCGCGGGCCACGTCGAGCCCGTCGATCCCTGGCAGCCCCAGGTCGAGTACGACCAGGTCGGGCCGGCCGGTGCGCGCCGATCGCAGCGCCGATGGGCCATCAGACGCGACGAGCACGGTGAACCCACCGTGCTCGAGGTAGTCGCGGACGAGCTGGACGATCCGAGGCTCGTCATCGACCACAAGGATGGTCGCCACGGCGACCATCCTAGTTACAGCCAAGGTCGCTAGACGGTGGTTTGGTCAGGTGGCGGCGGTGGCGGCGTCGCCGGCGTGCCGGACGGCTGGTCGCCGTGCGCCCGCTTGTGCCATTCCTGCATTCGCTCGTCGATTCCTGGTGGCATGCCGTAGCCTTGCCCACCCTTGTAGCCCCATCCCCCGCCCCAGTGCCTGCGTCCGAAGAAGGCGATGCGGAACAGCCAGAACAGGCCGAACAAGATGAACAGGAACCAGATCAGCCCGAAGATCCCAAATCCGCCCCCGAAGAAGTGCGGGCCGTAGCCGTAGTAGTAGGGAGGCGCGGCCGCTGTGCCCGCGGGCACGTGTGTGGCCAGTCCCTCCGACCATCCGACGTTGTAGGCGATCACGCCGACGATGGCCAGCACGATCACTGTCACCACCAGCCCGATCAATCCGAAACCGCGTCTCATCTCCAAACTCCTTTGAAAAAATCTGTTGCCGCGTGCAGATCTCATGATTGGGGCGACTTGTGAGCGCGGTGTGAAGACCTGGCGAGGTTCTTGCGGATCAGAAGCCGCCGATCTCGATCTCCAACAGCTCGGCGGTCCGGCGCCACAGGCCGGCCTGCAGCGATTCCTCGGTCACTGACTTCGGTGGCTCGATCCGTCCGCCGCCCTTGAAAAACCAGCCGGTCGTCCCTGCATGCGCGGGGGATATGGCGAGCTCGACCAGGTCGTGCGCGCTGCGATCGGCGGAGCGTGAGACAAGGCGCGAAATCAGGCGGACTGGCCGCGGCGCTTCCTGCATGAGGTCCGAGCGCACGAGTCCGGGATGGAACGCGTTGGCTCGCACATCCCACCGCTTTGAGCGCCGGGCCAGCTCGAACGTGAACATGAGGCCCAGCGCCTTGGTGGCGCCGAAGGTGTGGAGAGCGTCGAACTGGTCTTTCGAGAAGAGCCGCTCCATGTCGACATGGGTTGTCGACGGCGCCGTGACCGTGATCACACGCCCTCCGCCGATCAGCCGGTCGCGCAGCAGGTTGGTCAGGAGAAACGGTCCGAAATAATTGGTCGCGAGCATGAGCTCCAGCCCATCAGCGGTCTTGCGGTAGCGCTTCACGAAAACTGCCGCGACGTTCAGGAGCGCGTCTATGTGGCCGCCCGCGCGGTTGATCTCCCGCGCCGCGGCGCGCACCGAAGACATCGACGTCAGGTCGACTGGCACGCTCGAAATGCGGTTTTCCTCGCCCCCCAGCCGCGCCACCAGCGCATCCAGGCGGTCGGAAGCGCGAGCCATCGCGATGACACGTGCCCCGCGCCGGGCAAGCACCTCGGCGGTCGCGGACCCGATCGCGCCCGTCGCCCCGTTGACGACGACGGTCGGATGAAGATTCACCATGGCGTAAGTGTCTGGGCAACATGATGGTTCCCGCAAGCTCGTGAGACCATTGATCAGCGCGCATCAAGGCGGCCGTGTGATGCCAGGTGTGTCCGCCGCGGACCGCTACCGGCACGCGATCGCACTCGGTGTCGATTACGTGGAGTTCGACGTCCGGCGAACCAAGGACGGTATGACGGTCATCTTCCACGACGATCGCACCGCTTCTGGGCGCGCCGTCCGCGGCCT
>DATHDR010000206.1:0-4635 GCA_035318965.1 Verrucomicrobiia bacterium
TAGCTGGGCATATACATCTTCAGTGTGGCCGCTGCCTTTCGGCTTTACTGTCATGCTCGCGGTGCCGTCGGCGCCGACGACGGCCATGCAGGTCCAGCCTTGGGGAGCAAGGACCGTCACCGCGCCGTTCGCGTAAAACGCCAAATTCCCCACAACACTTCGGTCTAGGGCCGTCCGGATCGTGTTGGGTGCAGTGGGGTGATGTTGGTCGGGGACGCCGTAGGAGGTTGGGCAAGGATCCGCAGGGATAGCAGTCCCTGCCACGGGCGTAGCTTGGGAAGTGGCGAGGTCGCGGGCATCGAGTACCGCCTGGACAATCAGCTTAATAACGGCTGGGCAAGCCTTGACTATATCGTGACCGGTAGTGCCGTAGATGTCGCCGCCGGTGGCAGCGCACCTGGGGCTGTTGGAGACGTAAGTGACCGGCCAGTGAGCTGAAGTGCAACTACTGTTATCGGTTAATTGCTGTATAGCGGCGAGCGATGGGGTGTCGGAGCACGACCAGACGATTTGAGAGGCCAAGGTGGACCAGGGGAATGGGTAGGTCGTATCGAGGGGCGTACCTATGGCCGTAAAGAGAAGCAGGGTGTTCTTGTCCGCGGCGATGATCAACTTATCGAGGGCTGCTGCGTGATCCCAACGGAAGCACCAGTCCTGGCTGACAAAAGTACCGATTGAGGGCAGCAGGCCAAGCGCGCCGCAATTGACATGACCATTGATCGGCGAATCCAGCGAGAAGACGTGTGTCACCCCTAGCTGATCATTCGGCTGCGCCCGGGCCTGCTCCCACCATTGCTCGGCGACCATGCCGCCGTAGCTGTGCCCAACCACGACGATCCTGGTCGCGGGCCAAACGTTGTGAATTGAGGCGATCTCCTGATTGAGCATGGAGATGGATAGCTTGGGAGGCAGATGAGTGGAGCCAGCCGTGTACTTTGTGAAACTGAACTGAACGCCTGAAGAACTCTTACTGAGGGTGGCTCCGGCGTAACTGTAAGGAAGTAGCACCGCTCCGGCGTTAGCCAGAGCTTCGACCAGGCAGGTTCCCTTGCCGAAACCGCCATTAGGCGGTAGATGACAGGCGTCAGATGTGGTCGGCGCGGTGCCGCTGCCGGTTCCGGAAGTCCCCGTTGGCGGAACTTGAAACTCGGACCAACGTCGCAAGTTGAGGTTCAGCCCGGCGGGCCAAGACGCCTCCTGGCCGGTGGCTGTCAACGGACAGTAGTTGCTGACAACCGGAACCCCGCTTTGAGCTGGCCCGGTCGATTTGACCGGGTAGAAGGTTCCGCTCTGGTTCTCTTCGCTGTTGATCCCATCCATCAAGATCACAGCAACGTGAGGCTCTCCACTGGCACTTCCTCGAATAGGTCCACACGATGCCGACCGCGTTCCACCCGCCGTGGCCCTCGAGTTGCTGCTGGTCGGAGAGGAGTTACCACAACCACTTAGTAGGCCTAGGACCAGTAACCCAGCCAGCAGGTTCCAAGCCTTGGACGGCAAGCCGCGCATCGGTCCTACGACCGTATCATGCTGAGAACTGATCTCATGAGGTTTTGGTCAGCGGTGCTTAGAGCGTACTTGGCAAGTTCAACACCAAGCTTAGAGTTCATGTCCTCAGTGTCACTCTGGAGGAAGCGCTAACCGAACTCGGACGGTCTTTGGCGGTGTTGACCGGTCCGTCCACTGCAGATCGAGGTGCCGCCCATTGCCACGTTCGATCAGATAATTCTTGAATGAATGCGCGGCGGCAAGCGAGCGCTTCCACCCAGAGATCAGGCTAAGGAAGATCTCACCCCGTTGTATAAATCCCTCGCAGAAAAAGAGCTCCTCGGCAGAGAGGATCGAAAGAGGTGCGATCTTCGAGTGCTGGAGACGTCCAGCTTCTTGCAGCGCCAGCCTCCACGGGTTCCGAGGATCGGGGAGGGCTTGTAAAGCCTTGATCCGGCTTATCCGGCTCCTATGACTCCCGCAGTTCCGCCAGCAGCGCCTGCGGGGTGATCACCCGAACGCCGTGACGTTCTCCTATGGGAAGAAGGTGTTGGTGGTCACCCGAAACGAGGGCATCTACACCCGCTCCAATCGCGCAGGAGAGGATCAGGTCATCAGCAGGGTCTCCGGTCACGGCCTCGGGTGGGCTACTCGGCGCGGGAGCCAGATCCGCCGCCATGCCGACGAGGAGATCCTCGACCGCGCGCCAGCGCTCCGGCTCGAAGCCCAGCTTCCCGGTGAGAATCCGCTCCAGCTCCACCATCGCCGGCGAGAGCAGGACGAGCTCCAGTCGACCGTCGACCGCCTCCTCGAGAACGCGGCTCGGCGGCCCGGCCGCGATGAAGGCCGAGACCATGACGTTGGTGTCGCAGGCGACGCGCAGGGTCAGTTGCGCCCGGAACGCATCTCGTCGACCAGCGCCTCGCTGTCCTCGGGGCCGATCCCGAGGGTCTCGGCGCGCTCGCGCCCGTAGCGCTGCAGCTCCGCCAACCGCTCGATCTGTAGTTGTCGGCGCAGGGCGTCACGGACGACCTCGCTCTTCGTCTTGCCGAGGCTCTTTGCGAGGGCAGCGGTCTCCTCGGCGAGGTCATCGGACAGCGAAACAGAGAGAAGGCGGCTCATATGAAGACATCATATCGTCCGAATCCCCGCTCCGCGGCCGTCGAGTTGGGCGAGCGGAACCAACCGCCTCGGTCGGCAGGGGTTGCCTCTAGAGTTCGACCCCGACCTCGAACTCCGTCGTCTTCGGTGGGCCCGGCAACACGGACGCCCCTCCCTGGAAGGCGGGCAACAGCGTCTCGTCGCGGAACTTCTCCCAGATCTCTTTCGACTCCCAGACCGCGACGACGACCCAGCCGTTCGTGCTCGGCCCGGCGTAGTGATGCGTCTGGCCATGGGGTAGGCCACCCGCCGGGTGCACCACCGCGGTGGTGGCGTCGTACTGCTCCCTCGTACCGCCCTCGAAGTCGTTGACGATCACGTACGCCATCTCACCCTCCAGTTCATCGCAGGTTCGCCGGGCGGATTCCCCCGACTGAGCCACGGTAGCCCATGAACACCCAGGCTCGCGACCGGTCAGTCGATCGAGTCGGCCGGCGCGACCCACTGGCTGGTGAAGGTGAGCACGATCGCGAGGGTGTCGAAGTGGCGGTCGTAATGCAGCACCCCGAATCCCCGCTCCGCCGCCGCCGCGGCGATAAGTGCGTCAGGGACCCTGACCCGGTGGGCGCCGGCGGCGCCGCGCTGGGCCAGCTCGCGCATGGCCCAGGTCGCGGCGTCAGTGACCGAGCGGCTGATCGGCGCCTGGCGAAAGCCAGCCATCGCCACCGCGACGCGCTCGACGGCGTCGCGGTCGGGCGCGTCGAAGATCATCTCCATCGTCACCGGCGCACAGGCGACCAGCTCGCCCGCTTTCACCACCTCGCGCCATTGCGGCGCGACCTCCTTGGCGCCGGCGCGCGCCCAGGCAGAGGTGTCGGCCACCCAGGGGCCCTTGGGCCAGCTCACCGGCTCCAGGCGCGCTCGCGGGCGCTCCGCAAGCGCTCGAGGTCAAGACCGGAGGTGCCGTCGGCGACGCTGAGCGCGAAGTCCACGGCTTTCCTCTCGGCGGCCGCGTCGCCCTCGAAGGCCTCGGCGCCGCGCAGCGCCAACTCCCGCACGACCTTAGAGGTCGGCGTCGAGGGACCCATCGCCGCGCGGCCGCGCTTGATCGCGCGATCCAGGGCGGGGTCGCGGGGGACCTGCACACGGTCATTGCGCTGTTTACGCTGCGTGGCCATGGGATGAGTGTACCCGCTGGCGGGTACCAGAGGTAGGGCCCCCCGAACCAGCTCAGCCGCAGCGAAGCGCAGTTCAAGGGCGCTTCGCTGCTTCTACCCTCGACGGCACTGAGCCGGACCAGTTTCATGGCGTCGCGGGCGATCCTGAGACGTGGGGCCTCCTCGCGCGCCGCTCTTCTTCATTGGATGGTTTACCCGCCTACCATCGTCGCCAGCGGGATCCGTTCGGCCTCGGCCGCGCGGAGGACCTTGCGATCGAAAGACGCCACCTCGCCGCCGGTCCGGGAGGCTGTGGCCAGGCAATAGGCGTCCGGGAGGCTGATCGGATGACGAGCGCGGAGCCGCGCGGCCTGTATGCCGATCGCCTCACTCGGCTGGTGAACGGCGACGCCAAGCGCGCCTATAGCCTCCCGCGCGGCCCGCAGCCGATCCTCCTGGGCGGCCGGCGCGACCAGGACCTCGGACAGGTTGACGACGCTGATCAGCCGCGTGGCGTCCTTTTCGTGCCAGCCGCTGAAGAGCTGGCGAGACCGGGAGTGGTGGAGGTCGGAGCCATCGAGCGCGCCGATCAAAATGTCGGCGTCGAGCACGACCTTCAACGCTGTTCGTCCTGCGCGTCGAGCTGCTCGAGGTAGCCGGGCGGGTAGGCGCCGGTGAGCGCACCGAAGGCGCTCTCGAACGTGAGCGCGCCACGGCGGATCCGTACCTCGCCCTCGCCGAGCGCCTCGATCACCACCTGGTCTCCGGCGCGCAGGCCAGCCTCCTCCAGAGTGGCAACGGGAACGGTGACCTGGTGCTTCGTGGAGATCCTCGGCATGTCTTTACCCTACCAGTAAAGGCTGGGATGATTGCCTTCTCGACCTTGATC
>DATHDR010000207.1:0-4423 GCA_035318965.1 Verrucomicrobiia bacterium
GCTCGACGCCTGGGCCGAGGACGAGCAGCGCGTCGCCTCGCAGCCCATAGGTCGCAGCCTTGCGCGCCAGCTCGCCCAGCGGAGCGCTCACCCTGTGCTGTCCCGGCTGGCCCGGATTGAGGATCAGTGCTGCCGGCACATCGGCTTTCCGCCCGTCTGCAAGCAGCTTGGAGATACCGGATTCCCACCATCCAGAGGCAAGCCTCAGGACCACGGTTTCGCTTCCTTTCACCAGCCCGAGGCCGATCGAGGCGGAGCGGCCTTCGATGGTGAGCGGGATGCCGCTCATCACCGGCGCCGCAAGCTCGACGATGAGCCCGGGCACCGCCTCGAAGTCGATGCCGGCACGCTCGAGCTTCTCCGCGACCTCGCTGCCGTTGGAGAACGCGTACGGATTGCCTGGAAACAGAACGGTGATTCTCTTTCCGCCTTTTGCGAGACGAACGAGCTCTTCAGCCGATTGCAGCGGTCCGATGTCTGCGTTCGTCGACGCCAGGTGCAGCAGGCCAACACCACAGCCATCGCTGTGGCGGATCACGTCGGCGTGTTTGATCGCCTCGACTGCCTGAAGGGTCGCTAAGCCTGGGTGCCCTGGTCCGACACCGACGAGCTTGACCGGGCTCATGCGTCCATACCCACCCGGGACACGCTGACAGGTTAGAGCTTTCGGCTAACCACGTAGTCGGTTAGCGCTGCGAGGGCATCGCGCGCCTCCCCTGGATCGATTGCATCGAGCTGTTTGCGTGCGGCTGATGCGTATTCACGCGCACGTTCGATCGCTTGCTGCGGAGCGCCGCTTCCACGCACAACCTCGACCACCTCGCGTGCCTCCTGCGTGCTCAGCTTGCGCCCGCCTGACAGGACGCTGTCGAGACGCTTTGCCACGTGCGCGTCCTCTCTCGCGAGCATCAGCGGCAACGTGGCGAATCCTTCGGCGATGTCGTGGCCGATGGGCTTGCCGATCTCTCCTAAGCTGCCGAGGTAGTCAAGCACGTCATCGGCGATCTGGAATGCGAGGCCGAGCAGCCGGCCGTAAGCGTGCAGCGCGGAGCGCTGCGCCGCGGGCAAGCCGGCAAGGACCGACCCGATGTCGCAGCATGCCGCAAGAAGCGTTGCCGTCTTCGCCTCGATCCGCTGCATGTACTCGTCCACATCGGTGCGGTAGTCGAAGCGGATCGCCTGCTGCCGCACCTCGCCGGCGCAGATCTCCATCACGGTGCGAGCAAGCATGCCGACCACCTCTGTCGAGCCGGTCTGCGCCGCGTGCTCGTAAGCCTTGGCGAAATAGAAATCCCCGATCACAATGGCGGGCTCGTCGCCCAACGAAGCGGCAATTGTCGGGCGCCCACGGCGGACCGCGGAGCGGTCGATGACGTCGTCGTGCACGAGCGTGGCCGCGTGTGTGAGCTCCACGGCCATCGCCGCCGGCATGAGTCGCTCGAGGTCGTACCGGCCGCACTTCGCGGAGAGCAGCACGAGCGCCGGGCGGAGTCGCTTGCCGCCGGCGGCGAAGAGGTCGGCCATGGGCGCAGCGACCACGTCAGGATCGCGCTGTATCTCGTCCCTGAGCGCTACCTCGACGGCGGTGAGGTCGGCGATCACCGGACCGAAGATCGCTACGTCTTCTGCGGCTCCCAGATCTGCACCTCCTCAGCCTCGATGGCCTCGCCAAAGAGGTTGGCCGCTATCTCATCGAATCGCTGCGGCACGGCCGTGACCAGGACCTCGTGGCGTGGTGTTCCATCCGTGGCACGCAGCCTGGAGTGTTCAAGATGTCGCTCGACTTTGGCGGCGGTGGTCGTGGCCGAGTCGATCAGCATGAAACGTGCCGGGAAGACGCGGTCGATCGCCGGCTTGAGCAACGGGTAGTGCGTGCAGCCGAGGACCAGCGTGTCGGCGCCGAGGCTCACGATGTCGGAGAGGTTGTCGCGCAATACGCGCTCGGCTCGAGGAGAGTCGGCCTCGCCGGCCTCGACGATCTCGACGAGCTCGGGGCACGCCTTCTGGTAAACGCCCACCATGGGATCGATCTCCTTGATCGCGTGGAGGTATTCCTGGCTCCGCATGGTGCCTTCTGTGGAGATGACGCCGATGCGGTTGTTTTGTGTCGCGTCGACGGCCGCCTGCGCGCCGGGGCTGATGACTCCGATGATCGGCAGCTCGAAGAGCTCTCGCGCGTGGTTCAGCGCGGCTGCGGTTGCGGTGTTGCAGGCGATGACGACGAGCTTGACGTCACGCGATTCGAGGTACCGGATGATGTCGATCGCGAACCCACGCACCTCGTCCTGGTAGCGCGGGCCGTACGGGAAGTGCAGCAGGTCGGCGACATAGATCGTCGGCTCGAGCGGGAGCCGCTCGCGGATTTCCTTGAGTACCGTGAGCCCGCCGACACCGGAGTCGAAGATCCCAATCGGGCGCTGGTCGCCCATGCCTACAGGTAACGCATCCGAAGGGTCAAACGGATTTGACCGACAGTCGGTAACCCAGGCCCGGCACCGCCTCCAGGCTGACGCCGGAATTTGAGTGGTCGGAGAGCTTTCGTCGCAGTCGCTGCACGTGAGGGTCGACCGAGTGGTCGTCGAGGTCGTGCGGATACCCCCACACCTTGTCCCGCAGCTGGGCCCGCGTGAGCACGCGCTCCGGGTTGGCCGCCAGCACCGCGAGGAGATTGAACTCAGTCATCGTGAGCGAGATCTCCTGGTCCGCGATCTTCACTCGGCGCGCCGCGTTGTCGATCTGGAGCGCGCCGATACTGAGGACCCCCTCGCGACCGCCACCCGTTTCGGCAAGAGCTGAACGCCTGAGGTGCGCGTTGATGCGTGCGGCGAGGATGCGCGAGTCGAACGGCTTGGTGATGTAGTCGTCAGCGCCGACTTCGAGACCGACCACCTCGTCCATCTTTGTCGAGCGCCCGGTCAGCATGACCATCGGGCTGATGAGGCCCTGGCGTCGCAGCTCCCGGATGACCTCCGTGCCGCTGATGTCGGGCAGGACCCAGTCGATCAGTACGAGGTCGGGCTGCGTGGTGGTGGCGAGCTCGATCGCCTGCGCCCCCGTCGCAGCCTCAATCGCGTCATGGCCCTGCAGCTTGCAGACCTCCGCGATGAGCATCCGGATTGGGCCGTCGTCCTCGACTACGAGGATTCGCCGCTTGCGGCGGGTCGGTGCGGTGGTCAGTTGTGTGACGGAGGCGCGAATCCAACCCGTCGCGACTCACGCGCTGAGCGCTTCGGTCTCCTCATCAGGAGCACGCGCTTCTCCCCCCCGTCGATCACGTCGGTGAGCTCCCATCCGTCGCCACCGGCTTCTTTGAGGAGCTTGACCAGCGTGACGCCATCAACCAGCTGGGCCACGGTCAGAACCTGTGTAGAGAACTCCCACTCGCGCGGCGGCAACCCGACTGATGGCACCACACCCATGGCGGCAGCCCCGTCGCCTGGATGGTTCGGCTGGTCGGGCTCGTCAGGATCCTCGTCGGGGTCGTCTTCAAGTCGAAGGCCCATGTCCGACGATTGTAGGAGGGCAGTACCCCCGGCGGGGGTCGAACCCGCGCTGGACCGGGTTTAAGCCGGTTGCCTCTGCCATTGGGCTACGGGGGCAAGACCAATCATGCCCCGCCGGACTATTTCGGGTACTCGAAAAAGCCCTTGCCCGTCTTGCGGCCGAGGTGCCCGTCATCGACGAGCTTGCGGAGCACCTCGGGTGCATCCGCTCCCTCGCCTTGCCGGTGCCGGTCCTTCATCGCTCCATAGAAGATGTCGAGGCCGCTGAAGTCGAGCAGGTGAAACGGACCCATGGGCCAGTTGAGACCTTTCTGCACCGCGATATCGATGTCCTCGGCGCTGGCGTAGCCACCCTCGAGCAGCCGCATGGCTTCTTCGGATGCGGCGAACAGGATGCGATTGACGATGAAGCCCCAGATCTCCTTCTGCAGCAGGACGGGCGTACGGTCGATGCTGCGCACGAACTCCATCGCGGTGGCGATGGTCACGTCGGACGTCTTTGGGCCGCGTACGACCTCGCACAGCTGCATCACTGTGACCGGGTGGAAGAAATGCATGTTGCAGCACTGTTCGGGCCGGCCGGTGAAATCGGCAAGCCGGCTGATCGCGATGGTGCTGGAGTTGCTGGCGAGGATCGCGTCCGTCTTTGCGTGCCGGCCCAGGCCTTCGAAGACCTTCTTCTTGGCCTCGAAGTCCTCGATCACCGCTTCGATCACGAGATCGGCGCCGGCGGCCCCGGTGCCGAGGTCATTCGAGTCCTTGATGGAGGCAAGCGCCTCAGTGGCGGCCGGCTCGGCGAGCCGTCCCTTCTCGACCGCCCGGTCGAGCAGGCGGCGGTTCTGGGTGCGAGCCCGCTCGAGCTGGCCCGGCACGGAGTCCACCAGGGTGACCTCGTAGCGGCCGGACAACGCGGTCTGCCC
>DATHDR010000208.1:0-3702 GCA_035318965.1 Verrucomicrobiia bacterium
CACCGAATCATGTTCAGCAAGCTGATTCGAACCGACCACATTCTCATCTGGGGCAATCTCCTTTTTCTCATGCTGATCGCGTTCCTGCCGATTCCAACCGCTGTACTCGGACAGTGGATCGGTAGCAGTAGGGAGAACCAGCTCACCGCTGTGCTCTTCTACGGAGCGGTTACGACATCGGAAGGCCTGGTCTACAACCTGCTGTGGTGGTACGCGGCGTACTGGGGCAAGCTCACAACTCCGCGGTTGACCGCAGCCGTGCGAGACGCGCATACCAAGGCCTGGGCGCCCGCGCCGCTCCTTGGCGCCGGCACCACCCTTTTGGGGTTTATCGACCCGCGGCTGGCCTTTGCCGGCTTTCTGGCTTTGGGAATTGCTTATGCGCTCCCGACGCCTCGCTTCGTCTTATCGGCATACCGCCGACGCGCCTAAGAAAGCCGGCCGTCCGGACGAGCTGGTGTTCTTCGTCTGGAGCGCCGGGTGCTTGCTCGACCCCATCCAGCGCCATCCACTCGTACACGGTGACTTTGCGCCTGGGGTGGTTGGCTGCTACGTATGCAGTTTCCTGATCTCGTCGCCGGGACGAACCGTGCCGGCCACCACGACTCGGCAGTTGGCTCCTCGCAGGCGGAGCTCGCGCCCGATCGGAGAGTTCACGAATCTCAGGGCATCGACGCCGAAGCGGGCAGAGAACTTGGAGCACCCTGTGTGAGGCGTCTCGCTGAACTCGATCACGGCGGTGCCGATCTGCACTCGGCTGCCGGCGGGCAGGTTGGCGCGGCCGATGTCGAAATCCACGTACAGCTGGTCACCGGCCAGGGCCCAGCGCTCGCGCTCACCGGCGATCGCGGCCGCCGTCCTTGCGTTCATCACCGTGAGCTGCGCCTCGAGGTTCGGGCTTCCGTCCGGGGTACGAGTGCTTCCACGAGCAATCCATGTATCGCCCACGAGGCCTACCTCGGAGTCGAGCACGGCTTCGGCGAGAATTTCCCGCTCATCCTCGGCCGGGCGCCGGGCGATCAGCTCGACCGTCCCGCGGTCCGCGGGCGCCTCCCGGATGTGATCCAGGCTCTGTTCGAGGCGGGTTAGCTCTTCGGTCTGGCCTAGCGGCATGCCCGTATTTTGCCGTGTAGCGATCGCTGGCATCATCTCTTCATCAAGATCCAAGAGGTCAGGCGGCTCGCTATGGCGCTTCCCGAAGCGGCCGAACAGGTCCACTGGGGCAATCCCTCATTTCGCGTGCATGGAAGGATCTTCGCCACTGTCCCGGATGCGGATCACCTGAACGTGATGATCGATGCGTTCGACGTCGAGGCGGTGGTGAAGGAGAACTCCGCCTCCTGCGAGGAGCTCTGGTGGGGCAAGAAGCTCAGCGGCGTCAGGGTGTCGCTGCAGCGTGCTGGCCCGAAAACGGTCGAAGCCCTCCTCGAGGCGGCATGGAGGCGCAAGGCGCCCAAACGCCTGCTTCGTTAGCGCGGCTTCTCGCCGAGGTACAGCGTCTGCTTTCCCATCAGCCACCAGGCCGGCGGAAACGAGAGATAGGCCCTCACCAGCAGCGGATGCTGCGGCAAGCGACTCTTGGTCGTGTACGGCATGAAGCGCGTGATGACCTGCTTGGTCCTGAACCCCGCCATCGTCGCGGCCTCACCCAGGCTCTTTTCAGTCAAAGCCGTCTGGTGATCGATGAAGTCCCAGTAGGAGCCGCCGATCAGCCGGATGTTCGGCTGAAGGATGAGCACCCGCCCGCCGGGCTTGAGCAGCGAAAACGTGACGCGCAGCTGCTGCAGCACCGCCTCGGTCGACGACAGGTGCTCGAGATAGTTGCTGAAGAACGCAAGGTCGAAGTGATCGTTCGGCATGACGCCCGCGAGATCCAGCCCGCTTGCGCGAACGAAATGCACGTCGATGGGCAGTGCAGCGCCGACGTCGCGGATGTCCGTCGCCCACCGATCCGCGGCTTTGACGTTGCGGATGAAATAGCCCAGGTCGCACGCGATGTCGACAATACGAGCGCCAGGTTCGATGTACCGCTGCAGGAAACGACCGAGCTCGCGCCAGATGGCTTCTTTAGCCACCTGATCGGTCTCGTCGAAGCGCTGCTCGTAGACCTCTTTGAGCACGATCTCTGGCACCTTGCCCGTGGCATTGCGGTCCGGACTCGCTTCGTCAGGCCGCTTGATCTCGCTGGCCATCGTGTAGGTGAACGATAGCGCCCGGGATACGGGTCCCTATCAGCGATAGACGCTGTTCGTGCCGAAGATCTCAAAGCCAAGACCCTGGTACAGCTTTACTGCTCCTTCATCAGCTGCGTCGAGGAAGACGAAATCCCCGCCTGAAGCGAAATGCCGCGCCACCAGCTCAGAGGTGACGGTCGCAGCGACACCGCGTCGCCTCTTGTCCGCCCGAGTGACGATCCCGACGATCTCGGCCGCACCCTTTAGCGAATGCGACACGCCCGTTCCGGCCGGCACGCCGTCCAGCCAGGCCAGTAGGTAAACGCTGGCGGCTGAACCAAGCTGCTGCCTCAGCTGACGAACCGAAAGAACCGGTCCCTCGTTGTCCCCGCCGTTCGTCCAGCGGATGGTCTGAAACGCTCGCATTTCCGCAGCTGGTGATTGCGAGGTCAGATGGCTCGTGTTCACATCGGGCGCCGCAAACCGCCTGAACCTGTCGGGCCGGGAGGCCATCAACGGGTTGCGTTCGACGCGTTCGAGGCCGGCGGCCTCCAACCAGCGTCCCACCTCAGGAAACGCGACTTCGTCGTACTCGATCTCGAGCTTGTCGGGACGGTGCTCAAAGACGGACCGCAGCTCGGCCACCGCCTCGGTCGTGTCGCGCTCGGTCACCTGGCCCTCGACGATGGTCACCCACCTGCCGGGCTCCAGCTTCCCGGGAACCACGGCGCGGAACGGGCCGAGCGTCAACAGCTGGAAGCCGTCCGGTCGAGCTTCGAGCGCATCCCGGAGCCAGGCCTGAAACCGCTTTGCGTCGAGATCGAGGTCGGTGCTGGTCAACAGCTTGCAAGTCTGGGACAACGTAGGCTGGGACCGGATGAGTGATAACGCGCTCGCCATCGAGCTCTTCGAAGGCCTGCCGGCGCGCTACGACGCGCTGGCCGAGGTCCTGTCCTTCGGGCAGAACAGGCGATGGCGACGCGAGTTGGTGAGCCATCTCAGCCCGCATCGCCCGCGCAGCATTCTCGACGTGGCCACCGGGACCGGCGGGGTGGCGATCGCGTTGGCTGCCGAAACCGACGCGCGCATCACGGGCGTCGATATCAGCGACGCGATGCTCGCGCGTGGTCGCGCGCGGGTTCAAAAGGCGAACCTGGCCGGCCGCATCTCGCTCGAGCCGGCTCGAGCCGAAGAGCTTCCGTATGCGTCGGAGTCGTTCGACGCAGTCAGCTTCACCTACCTGTTGCGCTACGTCGCCGACCCCGCCGCCACCATCACGGAGCTCGCGCGCGTGATCCGGCCCGGTGGGCACATGGCCGGCCTGGACTTCTACGTCCCGCCAAACGTGGCCTGGCTTGCCGCGTGGCGGGCTTACACGCGACTGCTGCTGCCTGTCGCGGGGTGGTTGCTTGGCGGTGGCGCATGGTGGGATGTCGGCCGGTTCCTCGGCCCGAACATCGAAGGCCATTACCGGCGGTGGCCGCTGGATCGAATCTTCGACGCGTGGATGGCGGCCGGGATGGTGGAT
>DATHDR010000209.1:0-3407 GCA_035318965.1 Verrucomicrobiia bacterium
GTTCCAGTCGGAAGCCATCGGCTTCTGCCAGCTCGATGCCTGCCGCCTGGGTGGTATCAACGAGGTGCTCTCAGTCCTCCTTTTGGCGGCGAAGTTTGGGGTGCCGGTCTGCCCGCACGCGGGCGGCGTGGGCCTCTGCGAATACGTCCAGCACATTTCGATCTTCGATTACATCGCGGTGAGCGGATCGCTCGAGAATCGCGTGCTCGAGTACGTCGAGCACTTGCACGAGCACTTCCTCGATCCGGTTGTCATCCGCGCCGGTCGTTATGTCGCACCAAGCGCCCCGGGGTACAGCATCGAGATGCGGCCGGAGTCAATCCGCGAGTACGAGTACCCGTCGGGCCCAGCCTGGGCGGCCGATTGAGAGGGCGCCATGAGGGCAAGTTAGAATCTGATGGGTCGATCAATTCCGTTCTGACGGTGGCGCGGGGGAGGTGGCCTCATGGCGCGAGTGAAAGCGGAAGTGAGCGCGACCGGCAAGCCGAGCTCAAGCGGCAGCTCGTCGAAATGGCAGCCTCCCGCGATCGCCGACTTCGAGAAGCTGGGTGCGTTCTATATCGGCCGTCCTTATGACCTGACAGCCAAAACGGCCCAGCCTGGCGTGATCCTGTACGACTCGAAGGACCTCGTCACCCACGCCATTGCGGTCGGAATGACTGGAAGCGGCAAGACCGGTCTCTGCATCGCCCTCATCGAAGAGGCTGCGCTCGACAGCATCCCGGCTGTCGTCATCGACCCGAAGGGGGATTTGACCAACCTTCTATTGACGTTCCCCAATTTGCAGCCGAAGGATTTCCGGCCCTGGATCAACGAAGAGGACGCCGCCAAGGCGGGACTCTCAGCGGATGACTTTGCGGCGCAGCAAGCCAAGCTCTGGAGCGACGGCCTCGCTTCGTGGGGCGAGGACGGCGCTAGGATCAAGCGCCTCCGCGATGCTGCGGACTTCGCGATCTACACGCCTGGTTCGAGTGCTGGCATCCCGGTGTCGATTCTGGCTTCATTCGCTGCACCGAGCGCGGCGATCCGCGGCGATGAGGAGCTGTTTCAGGAATTGGTCGCGACCACCGCCACCAGCTTGCTCGGGCTCTTAGGCATCGATGCGGATCCGGTCAAGAGCCGCGAGCACATCTTCCTCTCGAACCTGTTCGCAAGATCCTGGGCCTCGGGGAGCGATCTCGACCTGACGGCCCTCATCGAGCAGATCCAGCGGCCGCCAATGGAGCGCGTAGGCGTGCTTGACCTCGAGTCCTTTTATCCGTCGAAGGATCGTAATGAGCTCGCCACATCTCTGAACAATCTCCTGGCCTCGCCAGGCTTCGCCGCGTGGCTGCAAGGCGATGCGCTCGATATTGGCAAGACCCTTCACGGTCAAGAAGGCAAGCCACGCGTCGCCATCTTCTCCATCGCCCACCTGTCCGACCCGGAGCGGATGTTCTTCGTCTCGCTTCTGCTGAATCAGCTTCTCGCCTGGGTGCGATCGCAGTCCGGCACCACGAGCCTTCGGGCTGTCCTTTATATGGACGAGATCTTTGGCTATTTCCCGCCCGTGGCGAACCCACCGTCGAAGCGGCCCTTACTGACGTTGCTCAAGCAGGCTCGGGCTTTCGGCCTGGGGGTGGTGCTGGCAACGCAGAACCCGGTTGATCTCGATTACAAGGGCCTGGCCAACACAGGTACCTGGTTCCTCGGCCGACTCCAGACAGAGCGGGACAAGAGTCGAGTCCTGGACGGCCTCGAGGGTGCCGCCGCGACCGCGAACGCAAAGTTCGACAAGGCGAAGATCAGCGAGATCCTGTCAGGTCTTGGTAACCGCGTTTTCTTGATGAACAACGTCCACGAGGACGCCCCGGTCGTATTCGAAACGCGTTGGGCTATGTCGTACCTTCGGGGCCCTCTGACGCGGGACCAGATCAAGTCATTGATGGGCGGCCAGAAGCCGGTCGCGACGGAGGCGGCTCCGGCGTCGGGTCGGGCGGCGGCTGCGACGGCAAGCGCTGCCGTGAGCCGGCCGATGGTGCCCCCTGAAGTGCCACAGCAGTTCATTCCTGCCCGCAGCGGGCCCGCCGGCGCGACGCTCATCTACGAGCCTAGGGTGCTCGCAGCGGCGAAAGTACGCTTCACCGACCCAAAGAGTGGGCTCGACACGACAAGCGACCTTGCCTACCTCGTGCCGATCAGCGACGCGGCAGTCCCGATCGACTGGGACAAGGCCGAGCCGACATCGATCCCGCTCACGGACCTCGAGAAGAGCCCGGCCGCGTCCGCGCAATTCGGCGCCTTGCCGCCCGCGGCGGCCCAGGCGAAGAGCTACACCGCCTGGCGTTCCGATTTCTCAGGCTGGCTGTTCCGAAATGCGACGCTTGACTTGCGCCAGGCCAGCCGTGAGCAGCGAGACGCCCTGGTGGCGCGAATTCGAGCCCTATATGCGCCCAAGGTCCAGAGGCTCGAAGAACGAATTCGCAACGCGCAGCAAGTCGTGGAGCGTGAGCAGGGCCAGGCGCGCTCGGCCCAGCTCCAGACTGCCATCTCGGTCGGTGCGACCGTATTGGGGTCACTACTGGGTCGCAAGCGCATCTCGGCAACGTCGCTCGGGAGAGCGACGACCGCTGCCCGAGGAGTAGGAAGGACGATCGATCAGCAGCAAGACGTCGGCCGTGCCAAGGCTGACGTCGGAGCGGCTCAGGCCGAACTGACGTCCCTGAACCAGGAGCTCGAACAGAAGCTCGGGTCCCTAGACGCGATCGCCATCCGTCCGACCAAGTCAAACATCGCCGTGGAGATCGTGGGTCTCGCATGGGCGCCCTTCTGGCAGGACCAGCAGGGGAACAAGACGCCGGGATGGAGCTGACATCGACAGCCGCGCCGACCATTGGCGCTCCAGATCCCGACACCACCTTCGCCCGGGGTCGCTTCGTCAGCGGGGGGCCCTTCGTTTCGCGAAAGGTGGGGCCCACCTTGTTTGTTCGGGCTGTCGATAAAAACCTGAGCCCGCAGTCAGGAGTGGCCCGGCTCGAAAGTGATGCTAGCCGCGTCGTGGTACGGACCCCGCGGGTGTGCTCGCGGCAGTCCTAGCGTGGCTGAACCTAGGGGCCAAGGCACCCGAGCGGCTCGCAAAAGGTCGGGGATATGCCGGTGCGCCGGAGATGCATGCGCTCGACACAGCTCGACCTCGCGGCCAGGCCAGACATTTGCGGCTAATCCCGTGCCAGGATGGTTTTGAGCTGCGGAATTGAGATGTTTCCGCCGCTCAGGATCACCGCGATGCGCTTACCAGCCAGCCGTTCCTTGAGTGCGAATGCGGCGGCGACGGCCGCCGCGCCGGCTCCCTCGACCAGTGTCCGGTTGCGCCCCAGCAAGAAATGGACGGCGGCCGAGGTGGCGTCGTCGGAGACGAGGATGAAGTC